>NZ_BAAALF010000115.1:0-4905 GCF_039528135.1 Kitasatospora nipponensis
CGCCGGTGGGCTGGTGACCTGGCAGGGCGTGGTCGGCGCGCCGGCCCGGGCCGCCCGGCAGGCCGCCGCCGTCCGGCCGACCGAGGCCGTGGTGGTCGGCCCCGGCAAGCCCGGTGCGCCGCTGCCGGCCGCCCGGTTCGCGGCCGGCGACCGGGTGACCATCCGCTGGACCTACCCGGCCGGCCACCCGGTCACCGGTCGGCTGGACCTGCCGAGGGCCGCCGCCCCCGGCGACCAGGTGGCGATCTGGGTGACCGCCTCCGGCGACCTGGCCGACCCGCCGGCCGGCCGCAAGGAGCTGACGGTGCTGGCCGTGGCGACCGGCACCGCGGTGGCGGTCCTGCCGTCGGGCGCGGTGCTCGCCGGGTACGGCCTGCGCCGACGGACCCTGGCCCGCCGGGCCGACGTGCTCTGGGACAGCGGCTGGGCGGCGGTGGAGCCGCACTGGTCCGGCCGCCTGCGCGGCGGGATCTAGGTCCTGACGGGGGAGGGTGAGGGTCGGTCAGCCCAGGGGCGGCAGGGCGGCCCGGGCCTGGTGGCCCAGGCGGTCGAGGGCGGTGGTCAGGCCGCTCGCCTCGGTGGGGGAGAGGGCGGCGCCGACCAGCCGGTCCGCCTCCCTGATGTGCGCGGCGGCCGCGGTCACCAGGGTCGACTCGCCGAGCCCGGTCATCCGGACCAGTTGGACGCGGCGGTCGCTCTCCGAGGGGGTCCGGGTCACCAGGCCGGCCTCGACCATGCGGTCGATCAGCCGGGTCGCGCCGCCGCTGGTCAGCACCAGGCCGCCGGAGAGCCGGCGCATCGGGGTGCCGGCCGGGGCCGCCGGGTCGGCCGCTTCGGCGTCGGCGGCGTCGGCGGCGAGGATCAGCAGGACTTCGAACATCGAGTGGCTGATGCCCGCCTCACGCTGGATGGCGCTGCCGAGCACCCGCTCCACCAGGGCGGAGGTGTTGAGCAGCACGCCGACCGCCCGGATCCGCTGGTCGGCCACCACCTGGGCGGCGTTCGCGGGCGCGGGCGCCGGCGTCGGTCCGGCGCTCCGCGGGGTCGCCTGCGGGTCCTGCATGCTGCGCGTCTCCTCCGTCGTCCCCCGCCGCTCCCGCGGTGGTCCGGCCCAGGCCCGGGGGACCATCGTCGCAGCCCGGGGCCTCAGTAGCCGACGGTGAAGCGCCGGCCGTCGTGCTGCGGCTGCTCGACCTCGTCGATCAGGGCGAGCGCGTAGTCCTCGGCCGTGATCCGGCTGGTGCCGTCCGCGGCGACGACCAGGTCCTCCAGGGCGGTGCGGTAGCCGCCGGTCCGCTCGCCCGGCTCGATCAGGCCGGCCGGGCTGAGGTTGGTCCAGCGCACGTCGGTGACGGTGCGGTAGTAGTTCAGCGCGTCACCGTGCGCGTGCATGATCTGCAGCAGCCACTCGGGCAGGCCCGGGGCGTCCCACACCTGCCGGCCGTCCGCGGTGCGCAGCGAGCCGGCACCGCCGACCGCGAGCAGTCGCGGCGCGTCGGCGCCGAGCGTGCGCAGCGCGGCCACCAGGGCCCGGGCGGAGGGCTCGATGGTGCTGCGGTGACCCGGGCCGTCGCCGCCGCCGACGGCGCTGACCAGGACGTCCTGCCCGGCGGCCGCGGCGGCCACCGAGGCCGGGTCGAGGGCGTCGCCGGTGGTCACGGTGAGGTTCGGGTGGCTCTGGGAGACCTTGGCGGGGTCGCGGACCACGGCGGTGACCTGGTGGCCGCGGTCCAGGGCCTCGCGGACGACGCGGCTGCCGATGGTGCCGGTGGCGCCGAGGACGGCGATCTTGGACATGGGGTTCTCCTCCGGGTGGCGGGGTCGGGCTCTGCTGTCGTCTGAGTCAACAGTAGCTGCGTAGTCAGATATTTCCCTCCGGCCTTGATTTCTCCGACGCATTCCCTCGAGACTGGTACGGTATGCGCACCCTGGTATGACTATGCAGGCGGGGGCGATGCCATGACCGACCAGCCGATGCCGCGGGGATTCCTCTCCCACACGGCGAACATGGGTCTCAAGGACCAGGCCGACGACTTCGCCGTGGTGGTGAGCGACGGCCCGGCCGTCTCGGCCGCCGTCTTCACCCGGTCCCGTTTCGCCGGCCCGAGCGTGCTGCTCAGCCGGGGTGACGCGGCCCGCCAGGACGCCCGGGGGATGGTGGTGATCTCCCGCAACGCCAACGTGGCGACCGGCGCGCAGGGCGCCCGGCACGCCGAGGAGATCCGCCGGCTGGTGGCGGCCAGGGTCGGGGTGGCGCCCGAACAGCTGGTGATCGGCTCCACCGGCGTGATCGGCCGCCGCTACCCGATCGAGTCGATCCGGGCGGGGATCGATCGGATCCCCGTGCCGCCCGCGGCGGCCGACTTCGGGGCGGCCGCCGCGGCCATCATGACCACCGACACCCGCGCCAAGTCGGTCCACCTGCGCTGCGGGGACGCGGTGGTGGTCGGGATCGCCAAGGGGGTCGGCATGATCGAGCCGAACATGGCCACCCTGCTGACCTTCTTCTTCACCGACGCCGAGCTGCCGGCGGCCGAGCTGGACGCGGTCTTCCGCCGGGTGATGGACCGGACCTTCAACGCGCTCAGCATCGACAGCGACACCTCCACCAGCGACACCGCCGCCGTCTTCGCCAACGGCCAGGCCGGCCCGGTGGATCCGGCGGCCTTCGAGCGGGTGCTGCACCAGGCCGCGCTGGCCCTGGTGCGGGACGTCGCCTCGGACGGGGAGGGCGCCTCCAAGCTGATCGAGGTGCGGGTGACCGGCGCCCGGGACACCGCGCAGGCCAAGCGGGTGGGCAAGGCGGTGGTCAACTCCCCGCTGGTGAAGACCTCGGTCCACGGCGCCGACCCGAACTGGGGCCGGGTGGCGATGGCGATCGGCAAGCTCCACGACGACACCGACCTCGACCCGGCCGCCATCTCGATCCACTACGGCCCGTGGGCGATGTTCCCCGGCGAGCCGGACGACCACCGGCTGGCCGCCGCCCGGGAGTACCTGTCCGGCCCCGAGGTGGTCATCGCGGTCGATCTCGGCCTCGCGGACGCGGAGTTCACCGTCTACGGCTGCGACCTCACCCCCGGCTACGTCGAGCTGAACGCCGGCTACACGAGCTGACCCCGGATGCCACCAGGGGGACCGCTCAGCGCGGGGCGGGGCGGTTGGTGGTGAGCCAGGTGGTGAAGGCGTCCAGGGCGGGGCCGGGGTCGCGGCGGCCCACGCCGATCCGGAACCGGTCGGTGGGGGTGGGGGTCAGCTCCGAGCGGTAGATCGAGGCGGGCAGCAGCAGGACGCCGGCCTGCGCCACCAGGTCCGCGCAGAACGCCTCGACGCCGTCCGCCCCCAGGTAGCGCGGGTAGGCCACGCAGCCGCCGTCCGGGGCGGACCAGCTGAACAGGTCGGGGAAGGCGGCGAAGAAGGCGTCGAACTGCGGCAGGTTCGCGGCGATGATCGCGCGGCTGCGCGCCACCAGCGCCGACCGGTTCTTCAGCGCGATCCGGGCCAGTACCTCGCTGGGGGCGGCGTTGCAGATCGTGGTGTAGTGCTTGGCGCGTTCCAGGGCGGTGCGCAGCGCCGGGTCGCGGCAGGCGATCCAGCCGATCCGCAGCCCGGGCAGGCCCAGTGCCTTCGAGGTGACGTTCAGCGACAGGGCCCGCTCGGAGAGGTCGGCGGCCTGCGGCAGGGTGGTCGCCGGGTCGCGCTCCAGACCCCGGTAGACCTCGTCGCTGAACAGGTGGATGCCCCGCTCGTCGCAGATCCGCGCCAGCTCCCGGAACTGCTCCACCGGGATCACCTTGCCGGTGGGGTTGTTGGGGAAGTTGACGGAGACCAGCCGGGTGGTGGGACGCAGCGCCGCGATGAGCTCGTCCAGGTCCAGCGCCCAGTCGCGGGCCGGGTCGAGGGCGACGCCGGTCACCGCGCAGAGCGCGAGCGGGACGGTCTCGGCGGCCTGGTAGTTCGGGGTGACCACCACGGCGTGGTCCTGCGGGCCGAGCAGCACCTGCATGGCCAGGTAGAGCGCCTCCTCGGCGCCCGCGAAGCAGATCACGTCCTCGGGGCCGGCCAGTCGGTAGCTGTCCGCGATGGCCCGGCGCAGTGCCGGGTCGCCGTGGGTCTCGGTGTAGCCGAGGGTCAGGGACTCCCAGGCGAGGCGGTCCCCGTCGTCGGCCAGTGCGAGCAGTTCGGCCATCGTCAGGGCCTGCGCGTCGGAGGCGGTGAGGTGGTGGCGGGCGGTGAACTCCCAGCGCGAGAAGTACGTTTCGAGCCGGAAGTCGGGCAGCCTGGTCACGCGGCCTGCTGGTGGTTCGCCATGTCCGGACGCTATGCGCGCCGGCCCGCACCTGTCCAGCAGGATCGCTGGGACCGGCGGGGAAAGAGGGGCAGACTGGGGGCATGTGCCGAAGCATCAAGACGCTCCGTCCGCCGATGACGCCCGACGTCACGGCGGAGGACATCCACGCCGCCGCCCTCCAGTACGTCCGCAAGGTCTCGGGCTTCCGGGCCCCGGCCGCGCACAACAGCCAGGTCTTCGAGCAGGCGGTGGCCGCCGTCGCGCAGGCCACTGCCGAGCTGCTGGCCGGCCTGGAGGTGCGCGGCGCCGTCCGGCCCGCCTGAGGGGCGGCGCCGGACCCGCGCGGGCGGGAACGCGAACGCCCGCGGCGCCGGCCGGTGGGCCGGTGCCGCGGGCGTGGCGGTGGATCAGCGGCGGGCCCCGCGGGGGCGGGTGCCCACCACGGCACCCGGGCCGGGCCGGGGCCGCGGCGGCAGCGGCGGCGACCGGCGCGCCGGCCTGCACGTCCAGGACCGGCGGCGCGCCCTTGACCAGGTCTCCGACGGCCGGCGGCTGGGCGTCGCCCGGGCGCGGCGGCGGCGGGGGGGCGGGGGGGGGCCGGGGGGGGGGGGGGG
>NZ_BAAALF010000115.1:4915-15755 GCF_039528135.1 Kitasatospora nipponensis
GTGGATCAGCGGCGGGCCGCGCGGCGGCGGCTGACCACCACGGCACCGGTGCCGAGCGCGAGCAGCGCGGCGCCACCGACGGCGGTGGCGATCATCTGACCGCCGTTGCTACCGGTGAAGGCCAGGCTGGTACCCGGCTTGGCCTCCGCCGGAGCGGTGGAGACCGGCTGCACCGACGGCACGCCGACCGGCTGGCCGGAGGTGTCGGTGGAGTTCGACGGGGTGGGGACGACCGCGGCCGAGGTGCTGGGAGCGGCCGACGGGGTGGCGCTGTGGCTCGGGGTGGCCGAGGCGGAGACCGAGGCCGACACCGAGGGCGAGGGCGAGGCGCTGGTCGAGGGGGAGACCGACGCGCTCGCGGACGGGCTCGGCGTCCCGCTCGCCGACTGCGAGGGCGAGGAGGACGGCGAGGTGGAGGGCGAGCCGGAGGGCTTGGTGCTCGGCGAGCTGGAGGCGCTCACCGAGGGCGACGGCGACGGCGTGGGCTGGCAGGCGGTGCCGCCGTTCCACGCGGTGATCAGGTTGCGCGGGAAGACGCCGTTCGGGTAGTGCGGCAGCGGGTTGCTCTTGCCGTCGAACTTCTCGTTCCCGGAGTACAGGTCGATCTGGCCGAAGCAGGTCGGCAGGTGCGCGCTGACGTCCAGGGTGGCCGGCGGCAGGTCCTTGCCGAGGGTGGCGGTGGCCCAGCCGAGGAAGGCCTGGGTCCCGGAGGTCTGCCAGGTCGGCCCCTGGGTGCTGTAGGAGGCGAGCGAGACGTCGTAGGTGCAGCCGGGCTGCGGCTGGCCCTGCAGCTTGACCGAGATCACGCCGTGCGGGGCGGACATCCGCCCGGCGGCGGTCCAGGTCGAGCCGCCGTCGGTGGAGTACACGACGCCGAGGCTGGCGCAGCTGCTGCCGGGGTGGGCCTGCGCGGTGCCGGCGGTGGCGAGCGGGGCGGCCACGGCTATGCCGAGGACCGCCAGGGCCGGAAGGGTCCGGCGAAGGGGGTGGTGCACGGAGGTAGCTCCCTGGGACTAGTGCACGGTGGTGGGGGGCGCACCGACCCCGGCGCGGGGCAGACCCGGCCGGAGGCTGAGCGTGGCACAACGCGTGAAACGACACGCTGAAGCGGTGACGGTACACGACGGTCCCTCAGTCCCGCTGCCCGGGGGCGGTCACGGCACGGTCGGGGTCGTGGGTGTGCGCCCTGACGCAGGGTCACGGCCGGCGGGAGTGGTTCGGATACGCATCGACCGGCCGCGACAGGGTCGGGGCCGGAGGATGTGACGGAGCTGTCGAGGGTGCGACGGAGCTGCGGTGGTGACGGGTGGATCCTGCGTCAGCCGGTGCGCTCGGGGTCGATCTGGGCCGTCACCGCGCCCCGGCGGCCGAGCAGTCCGAGCAGCCGGGTCTGCGGGTCGGCGTCCGGCGGGGTGGGCACGGCGGCGGCGAAGTAGCCGCTGGCGGCGAGCTGGTCCGCGTACGGAGTGACCACGGTCAGCGCGAAGTCCACCAGCTCGGGGGCCAGGTGGGTGTCGCCGCCGGTGGCCCGGGCCAGGTCCCAGGTGTGCACGGTGGCGTCCACGGTCATCTCCGCGCAGTAGTCCAGCGCGCTGCGGTCGCCGTAGGACAGGTGCACGGTCAGTTCCAGGGCGCCGGGGACGGTGAAGGCGGTGCGCGCGCCGGCGGCGGCCGCGGTCCAGGCCGCGACCGGGTCCTGACCCAGCACGTCCCCCTGGTGGCGCCCGCCGACCTCGGCGACGGTGGCGCCCAGCAGCATCTCGGGCGCCCAGAGCTGCTCGGCGGTGAGGTGGTTGACCAGGTCGCGCACCGTCCAGTCGCTGCACGGGGTCGAGGCGTCCCAGTGGTTGCGGGCGATGCCCTGCACGCGGCGGCCGAAGGAGGCCAGGGCCTCGGCGTGCAGCCGCAGCACCTCGCGTTGGCGCTCCTCGGCGGTGTCCCTGGTGCTCGGTGCGGTCATCGCGGCGGTCCTCGGTCCTCGACAGCGGTCCTCGGTACGGGTGGGGCGGGCCTCGGGTGGGGCGGGGCTCGGGTGAGGTGGGTCGGGCGGGTCAGTGCGGGGTGGCCTCGGCGCGGGCGGCGGCGTCCCGGGACCGGGCGCCCGAGCGGGTCCGGCCGGCGGTCACCATCCGGGTCGGGAACCGGCGCAGGTACTCCGCCTCCAGTTGGGCGGTGCGCTCGGTGTGGTGGCGCAGCGCGTCGTCGGATCCGTACAGGAAGGTCTCGTGCCGGGTCCGGTGCAGCTGTTCCAGTTCGTGCAGCAGCCGCTCGCCGAGCAGGCTGGTGGCGGCGATGCCTTCGGGGGCGCCGTCGGTGGTGGCGGTCGGTCGCATGGCGGAAGCCTCCTCGAACTCACGAAACCCCCTGCTACCCCGGTGCCCCGGTGGCGGCGTCGGAAACCGGCCGGGGGCGATGGCGTGGCGCGGTCTCGCGCACCGCCAGCAGCCGGGTGCCGATCTCCTGCAGCTCGCGGCGCCCGACCGCGGCCCGCAGCAGCGGGAACCAGACCCGCTCGTCCTGCTCGATCTCCCGGGTGGCGGCGCTGATCAGGGCGGTGACGGCGGCGTCGAAGCCGGGGTCGCCCGGCGAGCGGTCGACCAGTTCCTCACAGAGCCGGTCGGTGGGCCGGTGGTCCTGGTAGCCCCGCAGCACCTCGTGCGCGGGGTCCTGGAGCAGTGCGACGACGAGCGGGTAGAGCACCTCGTCGTAGAGGTACGACAGGACGGTGAGGTCGTGCACGATGTGCTCGGCGAGCTCGGCACGGCCGTCGAGGTCGCCCTCGCCGGTCGCCTGGTACGCCCGGAAGAGCCGCTGCAGCTCCTTGTGCTCCTGCTTCAGCAGCACGATCGCGTCACTGGACATCGGCTCTCACCTTCTCGGGCTCGCGCCCCCTGACTCGATGGTGCCAAACCGAACGGTCCGACGGGCGGTCGAGCGGGTCGGGGCAGCGGGTCGGGGCAGCGGGTCGGGGCCGTGATCGGGGCCGTGGTTCAGGGCAGCGGGATGCGGCCGCGCAGCAGCTCGCGCCAGAGCCGGCGCAGCCGGGTGGGCCCGTCGATCGGGTCGTCCGCGGGGTCGTCGCCCGGGTCGCGGCCGGCGGCCAGCGCGGCGGCCGCGGCGACCCTCGCGCGGCTGCGCTGCCACTGGTCGAATCTTCGCGCCAGTGCCGGGTCCTCGGCCGCCAGCCTGAGCTCGATCCGCCGGCTCTCGCGCGCTTCCTGCCGTGAGAGGACCATGATCCTCACCTGTCGTCCTTTCGGGTTCCGCCCCCGCTCGCGCTCCCCGCGCACTGGTGGTTCGGAGCCGAGCCGCCTCGGGGTGGGGTGTGGACGCCCACGGGCCGGTCAGCGGTCCGGCGAGCCGCCGTCCAGCAGGTGGGCCAGGTCGCTGCCGACCGGTTCGTCCAGCTGGGTGTAGTCGCAGCTCTGCGGGGACCGGTCGGTGCGCCAGCGCCGGAAGCGGGTGGTGTGCCGGAACCGCGTCCCCTCCATGTGATCGTACGCGACCTCGCAGACCAGTTCAGGGCGGAGCGCGATCCACTGCGCGTCCTTGCCGCCGCTCCAGCGGCTGGGCGCGCCCGGCATCCGGTTGCTCTCGTGCGCCTCCTCCTCGCCCCAGGCCGCCCACGGGTGGCCGGTGGGGTCGGCCATCCGCAGCGGGGCCAGCTCGGCGGCCAGCTCGCGGCGCCGGGCGGCGGTGAAGGAGGCGCAGACCCCGACGTGCTGCAGCGTGCCGGTCGCGTCGTACAGCCCCAGCAGCAGCGAACCGACGCCCTGGCCGTCCTTGTGCTCGCGGTAGCCGGCCACCACGCAGTCGGCGGTGCGGCCGTGCTTGATCTTGAACATCGAGCGCACGCCCGGCCGGTAGGGCTGGTCCAGCGGCTTGGCCACGATGCCGTCCAACCCGGCGCCCTCGAACTCGGTGAACCAGCGCTCCGCCAGCGCCCGGTCGGTGGTGGCCGGCGCGGTGTGCACCCAGGGCCCCGCCCCGGCCAGCGCCGCCACCAGCGCCGGGCGGCGCACCGACAGGGGCTGGTCGGCGAGCGAGCGGTCGTCGAGCGCCAGCAGGTCGAAGGCGACGAAGGTGGCGGGGTTCTCGGCGGCCAGGCGCGCCACCCGGGAGGCCGCCGGGTGGATCCGCTCCTGGAGCTCCTCGAAGTGCAGCCGTCCGTCGTGCGCCAGCACGATCTCGCCGTCCAGCACGCAGCGCGCGGGGAGCTCGGCGCGGAAGGCCGTCAGCAGCTCGGGGAAGTACCGGGCCAGCGACTTGCCGGTCCGGCTGGCGATCTCCACCTCCTCGCCGTCGCGGAAGACGATCGCGCGAAAGCCGTCCCACTTGGCCTCGTAGTGCATGCCGGCGGGGATCGTGTCCACGGCCTTGGCCAGCATCGGGTCCAGGGGCGGCAGCAGGGGAAGGTCCATGATCCGATGGTGCGACCGCCGGGCCGGGCGCGCAGCGCGGCCCGGCCGGTGCGCTGCGCGCCGCGCGTGCCGCCCGGCGGGGCCGCGCTTAGCGTGGAGGCATGGCTGAAGCGGTGGAACTGCAGGTCGGCGGGCGCAGCGTGCGGCTCTCCAACCCGGGCAAGGTCTACTACCCGGGTCCGGGTCACACCAAGCTGGACGTGGCGCACTACTACCAGGCGGTGGCCGAGGCGGTGCTGCGCGGCCTGCGCGAGCGGCCGACCACCCTGCAGCGCTTCCCCGACGGGGTGGACGGCGAGTTCTTCTACCAGAAGCGGGCGCCCAAGGGCCTGCCGGAGTGGCTGCCCACCGCGCGGATCACCTTCCCCAGCGGGCGGTTCGCCGACGAGATCTGCCCCACCGAGCCGGCCGCCGTCCTCTGGGCCGCCAACCTCGGCTGCCTGACCTTCCACCCCTGGCCGGTGCGCGGCGGTGACACCGAGCACCCCGACGAGCTGCGCCTGGACCTCGACCCGCAACCCGGCACCGACTTCCGGGACGCGGTGCGCGCCGCGCACGCGCTGCGCGAGGTGCTCACCGAGCACGGGCTGCGTGGCTGGCCGAAGACCTCCGGCGGCCGCGGCCTGCACGTGTACGTGCCGATCGCGCCGCGCTGGACCTTCGCCGAGGTGCGGCGCTGCGCGATCGCGCTGGGGCGCGAGCTGGAGCGGCGGATGCCCCGGCAGGTGACCACCGCCTGGTGGAAGGAGGAGCGCGGCGAGAAGGTCTTCGTGGACTACAACCAGATGGCCCGCGACCGGACCATCGCCTCGGCCTACTCGCTGCGGGCCCGCCCGGAGGCGACCGTTTCCACCCCGTTGCGCTGGGAGGAACTGGACGCGGCGGCGCCGGGCGACTTCACGCTGCGCACGGTGCCCGCCCGGCTGGCCGAGCACGGCGACCCGTTCGCCGAGCTGGCCGAGCACGCCTTCGACCTGGAGGCGGTGCTGGAGCTCTCCCGGCGCCAGGAGCACGAGGAGGGGCTGGGGGAGCTGCCCTACCCGCCGGACCACCCGAAGATGCCCGGCGAGCCACCGCGGGTGCAGCCCAGCCGGGCCCGCAAGGAGTGAGGCGCGGCGGCGCCGGGCGGGTCAGCGGCGCCGGGCGGTCAGCGGGGCGGGCTCGCCGGGCGGCGCGGGGGCGGTGGTGGCGGTCCGCCGGGTGCGTGAGCGCAGGCCGTAGCCGGCCGCGCCGAGCGTGACCAGGACGGCCGTCCACGGGACCACGTCGCCGATCCGGTCGTACCAGGTGCGGTACTGCGCCGGGGGCAGCGCCAGGCGCAGGGTGAGCGCGCCAACGTGGTCGGTGTCCAGCAGGGCGAGCCGGCGTCCCTGCGGGTCGAAGGCCACCGAGTCGCCGGTGAGGGCGGCCTGCACGGTGGGGCGCCCGGTCTCGGCGGCCCGCAGCGCGGCGAGCGAGGCGTGCTGGTCGGGTGCCCAGGTGTGCTGGAAGGTGGA
The DNA here is from genome assembly GCF_039528135.1 of Kitasatospora nipponensis. NCBI lineage: Bacteria > Bacillati > Actinomycetota > Actinomycetes > Kitasatosporales > Streptomycetaceae > Kitasatospora > Kitasatospora nipponensis. The sequence goes on from NZ_BAAALF010000115.1 coordinate 10,833, forward strand.
GGTCGCCGACTGGTAGACGATCAGCTGCGCGCCCTGGTTCGCGGCCGTCCGGGCGAGGTCGGGGAAGGCCGACTCGAAGCAGATCAGCACGCCGGTGGGCAGCGGCCGGCCGGCGCGGTCGACCGGTTCGAAGAGCCGGAAGGTGTGCCCCGGGGTGCGGTTGACGTCGGCGGCCTTGCTGATGCCGGTCAGCCAGCCGAGCGCGCCGCGCAACGGGATGTACTCGCCGAACGGCACCAGCCGCATCTTCGCGTAGCGGGCCTGGATGCCGTCGGGGGCGATCAGCACCGCGTCCTTGGAGATGGTCCCGTCGGCCTTCGGCGCGTCCTCGTTGACCAGCAGGTCCGCGCCGCCGGCCGCGGCCAGGGCGCGCAGCCGCGCCAGCGTGGCGCCGTCGCGGGTCAGGTCGGTGGTGACGCTGCTCTCGCCCCAGACCACCAGGTCGGGCGGGTCGGCGGCCAGGCCGCCGGTGATCCGCGCGGAGGCGTCCACCCGGGCCACCCCGTCCGCGGTCTGGCCCGGCTGGACCAGCGCGACGGTGGCGTACCGGGCGGTGCCCGGCGCGGACTGCAGGGCGAAGACCACCGGCCCGGCCAGCAGGACGGCGGCGGCCGCGATCGCGTAGGCCGCCCGGACCGCCGTGCGGCCGGCCAGCAGCAGGATCAGCACACCGGTGTTGACCGCCACCACGGCCGCGCTGACCAGCCAGACCCCGCCGAGCGACGCCAGCGCCAGCACGGTGGGGTGGCGCCACTGGGTGGCCCCCAGCAGGGCCCAGGGGCCGCCCAGGGCCTGCCAGGAGCGGGCGAACTCGGTGACCACCCAGACCGCGGGGACCACCACCAGGGCGGCGGCGGCGCGACCCGCCGTGAGCGGGGGCCGCAGCAGGGTCCACACCGCCAGCCCCAGCGCGCCCTGCAGGGCGCCGAACAGGGCGGCGATCAGCAGCAGGCCCGGGCCCACCGTGGGGACCAGCCAGTACATCGCGGCGAGCACGAACCCGGCCCCGAACCACCAGCCGCGCACCGCCGCCTCCCGGGCGTGCGGGGCGCGCTGCATCAGCAGCAGCCCGGGGACCAGTCCGACCCAGGCGAGCAGTTCGAGGTCGAGCGCGGGGAAGGCCAGCACCGGGAGCATGCCGGCCGCGAGCGCGCCGTACCGGGCGGGGACGGAGAACACGGCGCGGAGCGACATGGTCCGATTGTCCGCTTCATCGATCGTTCCCACCATGACGTCCGCCCCTTGCGTCGGGTGTGTCGCGATCGCGCCCTCGCCCGGACGGGTGCCGTCCTGACGCCACCTCAGCGGACAGGCCCTAGCGTGCACGGTACAGCCCCGGAAGCCAGGAGCCGAGATGCCGGACACCGATACGATGCTCTTCGTCACCTTCGACGACCCGAGCGCCGCGCACGCCGCCTACCGGGAGGCGAAGGAGCTGCCCGGCGCCCGGCAGGCGGCCGTGCTCCGCCGCTCGACGCAGGGCCTGCTGGACACCCCCGAGAGCTGGGTGCGCGGCGCCGGGGCACCCACCGTGGCCACCGGGATCCTCGGCGGCCTGATCGGGCTGATCGGCGGCCCGCTGGGCGTCTTCCTGGGGTGGACGGCGGGCACGGTGCTGGGCGGCGCCGCCGAGATCCGGCACTTCCAGGACGCGGCCGAGGGCCTGATGGTCTACAGCCGGGGCCTGGCCGAGGGCGGCACGATGCTGATCGTCGAGCTGCACGAGCAGGATCCGCGGGCGGCCGACGCGCTGGCCGGCCGGCACGGCGGCCGGCTCGAGCGCCGGCTCGCCGAGGAGGTGGCCGCCGAGGTGCGCGAGGCCCAGGCGGCGGCCGAGGACGCGGTGCGCGCCGAGCACGAGGAGCCGCGCGACGGTCCGGACGGGCCGGACGGACCGGCGGGTGGTGGGCCCGGCGACGGTCCCGGCGGCCCCGGTGGCCCCGGCGGTGGGCCGGGCGGGGGCTGACGGGTCGCCACGGGCGTCAGCGGATCGCGGCGACCAGGGCGTCGGTCACCGAGCGCCAGGCCACCCCCGCCTCGCTGAAGCCCGCTCGCAGCAGCTCGCTGCGGTGCCACTCGGCCGCGTGCGACTCGCCGTCCGCGTGCGAGTCGTAGAGCGCCCGGCGGGCGGTGAGCGCCTCGGCGAGCCGCGGGTCCTCGCCGACCGCCTCCCACCACTGGCGCCAGTCCAGCACGCCGGCCGCCTGCTGCTCCTGCTGGGCGCGCTGCCGGTGGGCCCGGTCGGCGGCGAGCAGCAGCGGGATGTCCGACTGGGGGCTGTGGTCGGCGTTCATGAAGATCCCGCCCGGGCGCAGCAGCCCCGCCAGGTCGCCGTAGAGCCGCAGCAGGTCCTCGGTGCCCAGCCAGTGCAGCGCGGTCGCGGTCAGCGCGGCGTCGAACGGGCCGGCGGGCAGCTTCGCGGCCCAGTGCGGGTCGCAGAGGTCGGCAGTGACCAGGGTCAGTCGCGACTCGGTGCGGAAGTGGCCCTCGGCGATCGTGAGCAGCACCGGGTCCTGGTCCACGCCGACGCTGACGGCCCGCGGCAGCCGGGCCAGCAGGCGCTCCGAGATGCTGCCGGTCCCGCAGGCCAGGTCCAGGACCCGGGGTGCGGGCCCGGCGACGGCCTCCACCAGGTCGATCATCACCCGGAAGCGCTCCTCGCGGTCCGGCAGGTACCACTGCTGCTGGGCGTCCCAGCTGCGCTGCCAGCCGTCCCAGTGGGCGCGCTCGGCGGCGGTGTCGGTGGCGTCGAGCCGGGTGTCGGTCATCTGGGGTCCCTCCCGTGGGCGGTGCGACGGATGGTGCGGCGCCGAGTAAGTGGCGTATATCCCTGCTGGGTGTTACTAACTCTAGCGCGCATCGGGTAAGAGGCAAGAGGGTATTCGGGGTATTACGGGCGGGTGGGCCGTGGGCCGTGGGCCGTGGGCCGTGGGTCGTGGGCCGTGGGCCGTGGGTCCCGGGCCTACGGGCAGAGCCGGGCGGCGAGCAGGGCGACGTCGTCCTCGCCGTGGCCGGCGGCCAGCTCGGTCAGCGCGGTGTCGATCAGGTGCTCCAGCGGCGCGCACGGGTCCAGCGGCAGCGCGCACAGGCCGGCCAGCGACTCCTCGATGTCGGTGCCGCGCCGCTCGATCAGGCCGTCGGTGTAGAGCAGCAGGGTGGCGCCCGGGGCGAAGGGCAGCGTGAGCTGGCGGTAGCCGCCGATGCCCGCGCCCAGTGGCGGGCCCACCGGCAGGGCGAGCAGCTCGTTGCGCCGGCCGGGGGTGAGCAGCAGCGGCGGCAGGTGCCCGGCGACGGCGAGGGTGCAGGTGCCCGAGCGCGGGTCGACCAGCGCCAGCAGGCAGGTCGCCACCCGCTCCAGGTCGAGGGCCTCCACGATCCGCTCGGCCTCCTGGAGGATCCCGGCGGGCGAGCGGCGCTGGAGGGCCAGCGCGCGGACGAGCGAGCGGTACTCGCTCATGGTCGCGGCGGCGTCCAGGCCGTGGCCCATCACGTCGCCGACCACCAGCAGGCTGGAGCCGCCGGGCAGTGCCACGGTGTCGTACCAGTCGCCGCCGACCTCGGCGCTGGCCCCCGCCGGCAGGTAGCGCCCGGCACACTCCAGGTCGGGGTGCGGGGTCATCGGCTCGGCCAGCAGGGCGCGTTGCAGGGCCAGCGCGGACTCGTGCTCGTGCGCGTAGAGCTGGGCGTTGCTGATGCCCGCGCCCGCGCGGCCGGCCAGTTCGGCCATCAGCTCGACCTCGTCGGGGTCGAACGGCGGTGAGTCGCCGGCCCGGACCAGGATCACCACCCCGATCGCCTGCCCGCCCGCGGTCAGTGGCACGAAGGCCGCCGAGTGCAGGCCCAGCCGGTGGTAGCGGGCGACCCGCACGACGTTCGGGGCGGTGGCCCGGATCTCCTCGTCGGAGGGGGAGTTGAGCACCACCGGGGCCTGCTCGGCCACGCACCGGGCGGCCGCCGAGGAGGCCTGCGGGTGGATCAGGTCGCCCGCCGCGCCCACGTAGCGTCCGGCCCGCACCAGCGCGGGGGTGGTGCTCAGGGCGAGCCGGCGCATCGTCAGGACGGTGGAGGGGTGGACGTGGTGGCCCGCTTCGATGACGTCGACGGCGGCCGCGTCGGCCAGCCGGGGGACCAGCAGGCGGGTGAGCTCCTTGGAGGCCTGCTCGACGTCCAGCGTGGTGCCGATCCGGGTGGCCGCCTCGTCCAGCAGGGCCAGCCGGGTGCCGGCGCGGTCCAGCGCGTCGCGGATCCTGCGGTCCTCGGTGATCTCCAGCACCATCGCCACCACGCCGATCGGCACGCCGTCCGGGTCCTCCAGCCGGTGGTAGGCGTTGTGCCACCAGCGCAGCTCGGTGGCCGGGCCGGAGGCGGTGGTGCCCTCGACGGTGTGCACCCGCGGTTCCCCGTCGGCGAGCACCGCGTGCAGGGCCTGCTCGGCCGCCGCCACGTCGATGCCCGGGACCACCTCGGCGATCCGCCGTCCGGTGTGCCCGGCGGCCGGGACGCCGTTGATCTGGGCGAGCGTGCGGTTCACGTAGCGGTAGCGCAGCTCGCGGTCGAGGACGGCGACGCCGACGGTGGCGCGGTCCAGGATCTGGCGCACCAGGCGGTAGTCGGTGAGCAGCGGGGAGAGCGGGTCGGGGTCGCCGGGGGCGGTGAGGCCGGAGGGGGCGGTGGGACCGGTGAGGCCGGCGGGGGCGCGCAGGGCCGCGGTGACGGTCGCGAGCCGGGCGTGCGCCTCGCCGTCGCCGAGGACGGTGAGCGGGGTGGGGGAGCGCGGCTCGTGGTGCGCCATGATCCCTCCTCGCGCGGGGGTGCTCGTGGGCCGGGCGGACCTCAGATCCGATCATCGCATCGATGTCGGGGCTCCGCCGTGCCCGCGCCTACCCCGCGCGAGGGGCGTGCGGGTGGTGCGACGGCGCCCCC
>NZ_BAAALF010000115.1:15765-26622 GCF_039528135.1 Kitasatospora nipponensis
GGACCGGGCCGGCGCGGGGCACCGGTTCAGCCGGTCAGGCCGCCGGCCCCGGCCAGCAGCAGCGAGAAGCCGCTGCCGGTGGACTGCTGCGGGGTCCGCACGTGCACCACGCCGGCCGCCGCGTCGTAGCTCCAGCCGGAGCCGGCCGCGTCCAGCGCCGTCTGCGAGGGGTAGCCGGTCAGTGACCGTCCGCCCAGCAGTACGGCCGCGGGACCGGCGCCCACGTGCACGCTGAACCCGTACGAGCGCGCCGCCGGCTTGCCGGTGTAGGTGCCGACGCTCGGTCCGACGTCGACCGTGGTGACGCCGTGTCCCTGCCCGACCGCCCGGACGGTCACCTGCTGGGTGGCGCTGGCCCCCTGCTGGTAGGCCCGGGTCGTCCCGTCGTCCTCGTAGAGCGTGTAACTCGACTGGCCCTGCGCGTAGATGTCGTAGTCCAGCCGGCCGGTGTCGCGGCTCTGCCAGGAGAGCGTGCCCTGCGGCCACATCGGCACCACCGCACCGGCCCGCACGAAGAGCGGCAGGGTGTCCAGCGGCGCCCGGTAGCCGTCGAGGGTGGTCGGCCCCTGGTAGGTCTTCCCGGTCCAGTAGTCGACCCAGGTGCCCTTGGGCAGGTAGATCCCGTCGCGGGTCTCGGAGTTGTCGTAGACCGGAGCGACCAGGAAGTCCTTGCCGCTGAGGAACTCGTACCGGGCCGCGTCACCCCAGGTCCTGGGGTCGTCCGGGTACTCCAGCACCAGCGGGCGCACCGCGCCGACCCCGGTGCGGTGGGCGTCGGCGGCCAGCGTGTAGAGGTAGGGCAGCAGGCGCTCCTTCAGTTGCAGGTAGCGCTGGTTGACCGAGCTGTACGGTTCCCCGGCCAGCCAGGGCTGCTTGTCGGTGGCGGCCCAGCCGTCCATCGTCATGATGGTCGGGATGAAGGTCTTCCACTCCAGGTCGCGGGTCTCCACCCGCGGGTCGCTGCCGAAGATGCCGCCGACGTCACCGGTGTTGTAGGCGATGCCGGACATCGTGGAGCCCGCGTAGGTGGGGATCTGCCACCGGACGTAGTCGTAACTCCCGGTCTGGTCACCGCTCCAGAGCACGCCGCAGCGCTGCGCGCCGGCCCAGGAGACCGGCAGCCAGACGAAGCCGCGGGCGTCGCTGTTCTGCTCGATGCCCGACTTGGCCTGCTGGCAGCCGTCCAGGGCGAACTGGTAGCCCGGGCCGACCCAGCCCACGTCCAACTTGCGGACCCGCACGCCCGCCTGCACCTCCTCGCCCTGGTTCGGCAGGCCGGTCGAGGTCCAGAGCCCGAGCTGCATGGCGTGGTCGCGCAGGCCCTGGCCGGTCTGCTGGAGGTTCTCGTAGCCGCAGCCGTAGCCGTCGTTGACCAGCATCCAGCCCAGCGGGTCCTGGTGCGAGGTGTAGCCGTCGGCCACCGTGAGGGCGTCCAGGGTGTGCCGCTCGCCGCGGTTGGCGTTGTGCAGGTAGCAGTCGGAGTCGCCCGGCTCCAGCCCGTAGACGGGCGGCATGAAGGGCTTGCCGACCAGGTCGGTGTACTGGCTGATGATCTTCTTCAGGTCGGGCCCGTAGAAGTAGTAGCCGTCGAAGCGACGTTCCTGCGCGGAGGTGCGCACCGGGTCGTGGAAGTCGTAGACGCCCGGGGCGAAGGTGTTGCGGAAGACGCCGTAGCCGCTGCTGGAGAGGTAGAACGGCTGGGAGTTGTTGTAGCCGCCCTCGTTCCAGTCGAAGCTGTTGGCGACGTGCACGCGCTGGTCGCGGTGCGAGAAGGAGCCGTTCTGCTCGCCCGCGCCGTAGAACTGCTCCTGGGGGCCGCGGGCCAGCGTCTGCGACATCGCGTCCTGGGTCCAGGTCAGGCCGCGGGTCTCCTGCCAGACCAGTGTGCGGTCGTCGGCCGTGTAGAGCGCGAAGCGCAGCGGGCTCTTGTAGGCCCGTAGCGTCAACTCCTGGGAACTGATGGCGTAGTAGGAGCCGGCGTCGCGCTCGCGCAGGGTCTTGATGGTGGCCGGTGCGGTGGGGATCATCTCGCCGGCGGGCGGGTCGGTGAAGGTGCCGTCCGGGGCGAGCTGGAGACGGAAGACGGACTCGCCGGTGAAGTCCACCCGGGCCTTGGCGGTGCCGGCCGCGATCAGGTAGCCGTCGCCGGAGCGGGAGATCCCGGTGGCATCCCCGACGGTGGTCGGCTGCGGGATCTGGGCGGTGGCGGTGTAGCCGGAACCGGTCACCGCGTAGGGCACCACCAGCACGTGGTAGAGCCCGGAGGCGTTCGGGATCACGGTGGCCTCGGGGTCGGCGGCCGAGGCGCTCTCGGCGACCTCGTGGCCGGCGCTGTCATAGACGTAGAGGTCGAAGTCGTTGGTGGCGTCGGGCCAGCTGATGGAGAGCGGCACGCCGCCGTCGGGGTTCTCCCGCCAGTAGTCGGCCGGTACGTCGACGGTGAGGTCGAAGCGGTCGCAGACCTGGTGCTGCGGGTCGTCGGCCTCGCTGGGGCAGTGCGCCGGGTCGGGGGTCGAGCCGTTCGGGTAGCTCTGGCCCTGCCAGCTGAGGGTGCGGGCGCCGGTGAGCGAGAGGGTGCCGCCGGGCGGCGTGGCGGCGTGCGCGGCGGGCTGGCCGCCGAGCAGCGCGCAGAGTACGGCGAGGACGGCGGTCAGGGCGCCGAGGGCGCCGGTGCGGGGTGGGCGGCGCCGGCGGGGTCGCTGGGGTGGGTGGGGTTGGTGAGGCGGATGGGGGAGTCGGGGGTGCAGGAGCGTTCGCATGCCACCGTCCATCGGGCGAAGGGGGATTGGCGGATGTGCGGGTGGATCGCGGTGCTGGGCGCGCTACTGGCAGGGGCATGACAGGCACTTCCGCGGATGGCCGCGCCGGTCAGGCCATGGGGACCCTAGCAGTCCATTAGTGCTCGTTCAATGCCGAATTGAGCATGAATGAACATGAGAGTGAGATGAGGAGAGCAGACTTGAGGTGCTGACCCGACAGGGCCGGGCGAGTGAAAGGTGGCGCACGATGATCACTCATCACTACCGTCATGGTGGCGGTTACGGGGGCTACCACGGCGGGCATCCCTGGCTCGCCGCGCTGACGATCGGCGGCTTCGTGCTCCTGGTCGCCCTAGTGGTGCTGGCCGTGCTGCTCTACCGGCAGAGCGCGCGCCGCACGGCCGCCGTCGTCGCCGCCACGGGCGCCGGGGGCGGAGCGGTCGCCGGCTCGACGGCGGCCGGTGGCGCCGGTGCGGTGCGGGGCGGGCCGGTGGAGGCCGAGCGGATCCTCGGGGAGCGGTTCGCGCGGGGCGAGATCGACGAGGAGGAGTTCCGGCGCAGGCGGCAGCTGCTGCGCGGCGAGGAAGGGCCGGGCGCAGGTGGTGGCGCCGCGGGCGGACCGGGTGGCGGAGCGGGGTGACGGACGCCCCCGGTCAGCCCATCGCCACCCCGAGGCCGAGGGTCGCGAAGGTCAGTGCGACACCGGCGACGAACGTGTGAGTTCCTCCAGGGCGGCCTCGACGGTGGCCAGGCGGGTGGGGAGGTCGGCGGCGGGGACGTCCACGAGGGTGAAGCCGAGCTCCTGGTAGGCCTGTTCGTGCAGGCGCTCGAAGCGCAGGGCCTCGGGGTAGCTGATCCGGCGCACGGCGGTGGGCTCGCAGAAGCCGAGGTTGCGGACGAAGAACACCTGGGGCCGGTAGATCCGCTCGCGGGTGATCCGGTCCAGCTCGGCGGCGAGGAAGGGGGAGACCGGGCGATCGAGGTAGCGGGCCAGGGCCAGCGTGCAGACGGGCGAGCGGTCGTGGAACTGGACCTGGGCGGTGGCGAGTCGGCCCGGCTCCGGCTCCTGCTCCTGCCGCCGGCGTTGCAGGGCGGCGACCTGGTCGACGAAGTCCGGGTGGGCCCATGGTTCGGCGGTGCCACGGGCCTGTTCGGCGGTGATCAGGTCGGTGGCGGCCTCCTCGACCACGCGGTGACCGCGTTCCGCGAGGTGGTGCAGGAGGGTGGTCTTCCCGGCGCCGGGCGTGCCGGTGAGGATGAAGCGCTGCACGTCGGGCTCCTGGTGGGCGGCTGGGCGGCTGGGCTGCTGGGGGGACGAGGTGGGCGAGCGGTGGGGGCGGTGGCGGATGGCGGACGAGGCGCAGGCGGTGGCCGGCCCGGGGTGGGCCGGCCACCGCCTCCCGTGTCGTCGGGTCAGGACGGCGGGACGAGCGACCAGCGCTGGTTCGTACCGCCGTTGGCCGGGAACTGCAGCACGGCCGCGCCGTCGGAGAGCGAGCCGTGGTCGAGGTCGATCAGCTGGCCGTCGTAGACGCTCCTGAACTGGACCTGGTTGGGACCGGCGTCGACCAGCTGCCAGCGGGAGTTGCTGTTCCCGTCGTCGTGGTACTGGATCAGCTGGGTGGCCTGCCAGGTGGTCGGGCCGGGGATGTTGAGCAGCTTGCCGCTGTTGGCGTTGGCGATGGTGTACACGCCGTTGCCCTGGCCGGCGAACGTCCAGAGCTGGTCGGCCTGGCCGTTGTCGTGCCACTGCAGGACGTGCGCGGAGTCGGCGGTGGAGTCGTGGTCCACGTCCATCCGGCCCCCGCTCAGGGCGTTGACCAGCTTGTACGGCGCGCCGGGCGTCGGGACCGGAACCAGCCGCCACTGCTGGGTGGCCGCGCTGCCGGCGCCGGCCTGGACGACGGGGGTGCCGGCGGCGGTGGAGCCGCCGGCCAGGTCGGCCATCTGGCCGACCGACCGGGCCGTGACGGTGTAGGAACCGTTGCCGGTGGGGGTGAGCTTCCACTGGGCGGCGGAGCTGTTGTCGTCGTGGGCCTGGACCAGCTGGGTACCGGCGCCGGTGGCTCCCGCGGGGGCCCGCAGGAGCAGGCCGCTCTTCAGGTTGTCGATCCGGTAGTACCCGTCCCCGGTCGGCACCAGCTGCCACTGCTGGTCGCCGGCGCCGTTGGCCGGCTGCTGGACGATGCCCGCGCCCTCGGTGGTGGCGGCGCCGGCGACGTCCAGGTCCAGGCCGCTCGCCACGTTGACCAGGTTGTAGGGCAGCGCCGTGGGGTGCGCGGCGGCGGCCGGGGTGACGCGCAGCAGCCGGGTGCCGTGCGCGGCGATGGTGGCGCTGAACGACCCGTTGGCGGCGCCGAGTTCGCTGTGGTTCCAGAGGTCGCGCACCGAGGCGGAACCGCTGAAGCCGACATCCGACCAGCGGGCGGTGACCGGCGCCGCGGAGCCGGTCAGGTTGAAGAGCGCCACCGTGTAGCTGCCGTCGCCGTTCGGCGCCGACCAGACCTGCTGTTGGGTCAACCGGTCGACCGGGCGGGCCGGGTGGCCTGGCTGGTCGACGGCGATCACCTCGTCGTTGCCCAGCAGCCCCAGGTCGCCGCCGTCCAGGTGGGTCAGGTCGGTGCCGAGCAGCAGGGGTGCTCCCGAGATGGCCCACAGGGTCAGCTGGGACTGGCGTTCGTCCACCGTCAGACCGTCGTCGGCGCCGTTGCCCACCTCGATCGAGTCGAGGTCGTTCCAGCCGCCGGGCCCGGCGAGGTCGGTCCACTGCGGGACGTCGCCGAAGCGGGCCGAGACGTTGTTCCAGTTGGTCAGCGGGTAGGAGGAGCCGGAGCAGTAGCACTCGACGTCGCCGTCGATCCGCCAGCCGTTGGCGTAACTGCGCCAGGTGGCGCCGTTGTTGACGTCCAGGCTGTTGGAGAGTTCGAGGTGGACCGGGCGTCCGCTCCGGTTCAGCGCCTGTGACCAGTGCTGGATGTCGGGGACGTCCCAGTCGCCCACCCCGTCGATCTTGAGGTAGTCCACCCCGTACGAGGCCAACTGGTCGGCCCAGGAGTCGAGGTAGGCCTGCGCGGCGGCGGGGTTCTTGGCGTAGTCGATGTAGTACATCGAACCGGCGCCGAAGTTGTAGTTCGTCTCGGTGCTGAGGGTGTTGGAGACGATGTCGCGGGCGTGGAACGAGGTGCCCTGGATCGGCGTGTTCTGGTTGTACGCGGCCACCGGGATGCCCGGGGTGAGGTACATGCCGAACTTCTCGCCCAGGCCGTGCACGTAGCTGCCCACCGCGCCCATGCCGTGCGGGAAGCGGCTCGGGTCGGTCACCCAACGGCCGTAGGCGTCCACGGTGGTGGCGGGGTTGAGGTACCAGAAGTCGTCGATGTTGAGGTAGTCGTAGCCGTGGGCGACCAGGCCGCTGGTGGCGAGCGCCTGGCCCTGGGCCTCGATGTTCTGCTCGGTCGGATCCTTGCGCAGGAAGCTCCAACTGCTCCAGCCCATGGGGGGCGTGGTGGCGACGCCGTTGGGCTGGGCGTGGGCCGGGGCAGCGGACAGCAGGGCGGCGGGCAGGGCCGCGACCGCGAGGGACAGTGCCAGTAGGGGACGGGCTGTCCGGCTGAGCAGGGTGGGGATGATCCGCACCGGTCCTCCCTGTGGGGGGTCGAAGTGGGGGTGGCAGGAGACAGGTCGAGCCGATGGCGCCGGGTCGGCTATTCGAACTGTTGTCAACAAACCTTCACAGAGAAACGAACAGAAAACAATCATCGTGCACGAGGAAGCGCGGGTGGACCCAACTCTGACGGCTGGTCAGCCAGTCGGTCAGCCGGCCGATCGCTGGGGCGGAGCCACCTGGCGGGGTCGAAGGGCGCGTTCCGGTCCACCGGGGGAGTGGGTAGGCGCACGGACGGGGCGTACGGCGCCGGTCGTGCTTCCAGCGGTGGCGTCGACGCCTTTCCAAGACGCGAATCCGGCCACCCGGGGGTGGGCGGGTGCCTACGGTCGGGGCATGGCGATTTCTCAGGTTTGGCTGAAGGTCAGCGGTTCCGAGGGCGTGCCGCTGCTGCTCCGCTCCGACCAGATCACCGCAACCCGGGTCAACGACACGGCGGTCGCGCTCGGCGGCGACGGGCGGGACTGGCTGCTCCAGGTGTACGCGCCGGGCCTGGACCCCGAGACCGACTGGCAGTTGGTGGCCCGCGGACCGGGGCGCTCCTTCAAGGCGCACGGCGAGCACGTCCTGCTGGCGGAGCTGCGCCGCAAGGAGGCCGAGGTCGCGCTGACCGGGCAGATCGCCGTGCTCACGGTGGCCGACCTGCCGCCGCTGCTCGGTCCGGCACCGGTCGAGCCCCTCGACCTGCAACGGCAACCCGAGCCGCTGGAGCTGGAGTTCAGCTGGGAGCACTACCCCGAGCAGGCCTCCCGGGCGGCCCGGGACGCCGGGCCGGGCGGCGCCGAGGGGCCGGCGGGGCCGGAGGACGTCTGGGTGGAGGCGTACGCGGTGGGCGGCGACGACGGTGGGCTGAGCCTGCGCAGCGACCGGATCACGGCCGTCCGGGTCGGCCCCAGCGGATGGTCGCGGCACGTCAAGGCGGTCGGCATAGCCTGGCAACTCGATCTCTTCGCCGCCGATTTCAGGGACATCGGGTGGATGCAGGTGGCCACCGGGAACAGTGCGGGTTTCCGGGCGGGGGCGGTCGTGCAGCTGCTGAGGGCCATTCAGGACGAGCGGCTCGAGGCACGTCGGGACGGCCGGATCGCGACGCTGCGACTGTCGGGCGAGCGGCTCAACGCCCAGGGGGAGAACAGCTCGGTCGCGCGGTGGCAGCGCGGTGGTGGGGTCCGGGTGGGCTGAGGTCGCCGAGGGGGACCGCGGTGGTCAGGGGAGGGTGGGGCGGGGACGGGGGACGAGCTCGATGCGGCTCGGGTCGAAGACGCTGCGGCCGGTCGAGGAGGCGCCGATCCGGACCGTGGCGAAGAAGTGGCGGAAGACCGTGGCCCGGCGGGCCGTGCTGAGTCGCGCCCAGCCGAAGCGGGCCTCGGTGCCGCTCGTGACGCCGTCGAGGGCGCGGCACTCGGGCGGGTCGGTGAGGGCCTCCAGCAGCGCGATGGCGCGCTCCGCGACGTGGGCTTCCAGGGACTCGGCCCCGATGTGGCGAGAGCAGTGCTCCGCGACGAGACTGCTGTTCGCAGTACAGGCGTAGGTGGGGTAACTGCCCACCGTGGAGCCGACCATGTGGCGCTCGCAGCGGGTGCAGCGGACCAGCGAGGTGAGCGGGTAGGCGCGGCGCGGTCGGCGCCCGGCGGCCAGCTCCTCGGCCCGCCGCCGGCGCAGCAGCCGGGCCGCCCGCCAGTCGTCCACACTGACGCACGCCGGCCAGCTCGCGCCCGGGTGAGCGCCCTCGCCGTCCGGCACGAGCTCGCCGTCCAGCACCGGCAGGCCGGCGTAGCGCGGGGCGTCCAGGAGCCGGCCCACCCCGCCGACCGTCCAACTGCGGCCGTAGGCGGTGGGGATGCCGCGGTGGTTCAGGTCGAGCGCGAGCGCACGCAGCGAGGCGCCGGCCAGGAACCGGGCGAAGACCTCGCGCACCACCGCGGCCTCGCCGTCGACCAGCGCGGCCATCCCCGGGGTGTACCCGAACCGGCGCAGCCCGCCGCCGTGCGGACGGCCCGCCGCCGCGGCCGCGCGGCCGGCGCTGCGGCTCCGCGCGGAGGCGGCGAGGGCCGCCCGGCCGGCCCGTTCGGCGCGCTCGCGCTGGTCCTCGCGCACGGCCGGGTCGTTGAGGTCCAGCGGGTGCCCGTACAGCCGCAGTCCCCGGCTGTCGGCCAGCGCGAGCAACTCGGCCAGGGCGCACGGGTGGCGCTCGAGGCGGAGCGCGTCGTGCAGGAAGAGGTGCCCGAACCGCGCGGCGCGGGCGGCGGACAGCAGCGCGTCCCAGCCGGTGGCGGCCACGGGGGAGGCGGCGGATGAGGGGCCCGGCGTGGGACGGGGCAGGACGGGGGCGCGGTGGTCGGTGAAGACGTGGTGGGCGGCCAGGGTCAGCCCGAGCCGGCTCGCCTGCGCGCGGGCGAGCTCCTCCTGGAGCTCGAGCCCGATGACCGGCGGACCGCCACGCCGCTCGGCGGCCGCAGTGAGCCAGCAGTAGACCGCAGCGTGCCGCGCCGCCTGGCTGGAGGAGGGGGTGAACGGCACGGGTGGTCCTCGGCTCGGATCAGGGCAGTGCCCGCGCGGGGCGGAAAGGACGACAGGGCAGGCAGGGCAGGCAAGGGGGCCATGCCTGCCGAGGAAGGCAAGCCTAGCCTAAGAATTGACCCCTGGTCGGGGAGAGGGCGGCCGTTCTTGACTTGATCTTTCACCGGATACCAGGTGACCGACCGCCGGTTGATCTTGCATGATGGGGCACGCGCGGTGCCGACGGGGGAACGTCACGGCCCGCGGCCCGCCGACGCCCCTGCCGCGCGGCGGCCGGCTCGCGCAGATCCGTCGATCCTGGAGATGCCGATGAGCCACGCCCCCGCCCCCGACCCCACGCCCCCCGGGGCCGGCCCGTCCGCGCCCGGCCAGGCGCCGCCGGCACTGGAGTTCGCCGGCCTGGTCAAGCGCTTCGGCGACCACGTGGCGGTGGACCACGTCGACCTGGTCGTCCCCGGCGGCTCGTTCTTCGGCCTGGTCGGCCCCAACGGCGCCGGCAAGACGACCGCCCTGTCGATGGCGGTGGGCCTGCTGCGCCCCGACGCCGGCTCGGTGCGGATCTTCGGCCGCGACGTCTGGAACGACCCGGTGGCGGCCAAGTCGCTGATCGGCGTGCTGCCCGACGGCATGGCGCTGCCCGACCGGCTGACCGGGCGCGAGGTGCTCCGCTACCTGGGCCTGTTGCGCGGCCTGCCGCGCGAGGTGGTCGAGGAGCGCGCGGACGAACTGCTGCGGGTGCTCGAACTCGACGGCGCCGAGCAGACCGTGGTGGTCGACTACTCCACCGGCATGCGCAAGAAGATCACCCTGGCCACCGCGCTGCTGCACGGCCCCCGGCTGCTGGTGCTCGACGAGCCGTTCGAGGCGGTCGACCCGGTCTCCGCCGCGACCATCCGCACCATCCTGCAGCGGTTCGTGGCGGGCGGTGGCTCGGTGGTCTTCTCCAGCCACGTGATGGCGCTGGTCGAGCAGCTCTGCGACCACGTGGCGGTGATCGCCGGGGGCCGGGTGGAGGCCTGCGGCGCGCTGGACGAGGTGCGCGGCGGCCAGTCGCTCGAAGAGGCCTTCGTGCACATCGTCGGTGCCCGCACCGGTGGATCGGAGGGGCTGGCATGGTTGGCGTCCTGATCGAGATGCGCACCGCGATCCTGCGGCGCGGCGCCCAGGGCAAGCGGATCTACGGCACGCTGGCGCTGGTCCTGGTGGTCACCCTGCTCGCCGTCGGCACGCTGCTGGCCGGACTGACGCACTATCAACACCCCGGCGCGGGCACCGACGTGCTCGCCGTGCTGAGCTTCGGCTGGCTGCTCGGCCGGGTCACCGGACCGGTCCTCACCGGTGACGACAGCACGCTGCGCCTGGACTACTTCAAGCTGCTGCCGATCCCGCCGCGCAAGCTGGCCCACGCCATGCTCGGCGCCGCCTTCGCCGACGTCTCGCTGGTCTTCGGCCTGATCGCCTTCGGCGCCCTGGTGGCCTACGGCGCGCAGTTCGGCGCGGGCGCGGCGCTGGTGGGCGTGCTGGCGGTGCTGCTCGACCTGGTGCTGGCCGTGGTCGCCTCGACGGTGGCCATCGGCGTGCTGGGGCCGACGGTCAGCTCGCGGCGCGGGCGCGACTTCGGCACCACGCTGGTCGCGCTGGCCATCACCGGGCTCTCGCTGGCGTCCGGCTCGGTCCCTTTCCTGGCCGGCCGGCTGACGGACGGCCACTCGCCGGCGCTGTCGGCCGTGGTGCGCTGCCTGCCGTCGGGCTGGGGGGCGGTCGCGGTCGACGCGGCCGGGCGCGGCGCCTGGGGACTGAGCCTGCTGGCCCTGGGCGCGCTGGTGCTGCTGCTCGCCGTGCTGGTCGCGTGCTGGCCGCCGCTGCTGCGCCGGCGCCTGGCGATGGCCCCGGGCGGGCGCTCGCGGTCGTCGG
>NZ_BAAALF010000116.1:0-14056 GCF_039528135.1 Kitasatospora nipponensis
AGGACGTGCAGTGGGGCGGAGGACATGGTGGATCTTCTTCCTGTGCGCGGAGGTAGGAGTGCGGGGTTCGGGGTTCGGGTTCGGGGTTCGGGGACTCAGCCGAGGGTGAGGTGGTTGCTGCCGGCGTCGAGGGTGACCGCGTAGCAGCCGGGGGTGCCCGCCGCGGGCTCGGTGCTCTGCCAGTCGATGGTGGCGACGGTGCCGACCCAGCGACCGTCCAGCGAGAGGCTGGTGAAGCCCTGCTCGCCGGTGAGGGTGGCGCGGGTGGTGACCGGGCGCAGGATGGTGGTCTTGCGCACGCCGCTGGCGAAGTGGATCGGCACGGTGCGGTCGGTGTGCGGCAGGGTGATCCGGGCGTCGGTCAGACCGCCGCCGACGCTCAGCGAGTTGAGGTGCAGGCCGGTCAGGTCGGCCTCGAGGTGGGTGGCGGCACCCTGGATCTCGATGTCCCAGGCGGCGGTCGGGTTGAGCGTGACGTGGGCGCTGCGGCGGGCGACGTCGAAGGGGTGCATGGGGCCCCGGCGGGTGATGGTCACGGTGCCGTTGCCGTCGTCCTCGATCTCCGCGGCCGGGCCGCCGAAGGTGGCGGCGTAGAGCGGGGCACCGGCGTCGGCGGCCACGTCCAGGATGAGGTGGTGGACGGCGGGGGCGAAGACCAGGCGGGCGACGGCGGGAACGGTGGCGGTCTTGGTGAGGTCGGTCATGGCGGGCTCCTTCGGGCGCGGGGCGGGCGCTCGAATGAGCGCTAGATGTTCGATTAAGTAGACGATCTAGTCCCTAGATGTTCTAGCGACTTGCTCTGAGACGACCATACGGACGAGGTCGCTAGAATGTCAAGCGAATCCGAGGAGGGAACCAGCGTGTCAGTTCAAGGGCGCCCACAGGCAGCGCAGCAGGAACCGGAGCAAGGGGGCGAGGAGGTGGCCGGACAGGAGGCCGGAGGGAGCGTCGGGCCCGGGGCCGACGCCCGCGAGCAGGTGATCGAGGAGTTCGGGCACGTCATGCAGGAGTTCCAGCGCTCCAGCGACACGCTCGACCAGCGGGTGGCCGACCGTCTCGGCCTCAACCGCACCGACCTGCGCTGCCTGGAGCTGCTCTTCGGCCCCAAGCCGATGAGCCCCGGCGAGCTCGCGGCCGCCGCCGGCATGACCACCGGCGGCGTGACCACCGCCATCGACCGCCTGGAGCGCTCCGGCTACGCCACCCGGATCCGCGACGCCGTCGACCGCCGCCGGGTCACCGTCGAGCCCTCCGAGAAGGGCTACGCCATGGTGGCCGAGATCTTCGCGCCGATCGCCCAGGAGGGCGCCGAGTACCTGCGCACCCTGGACACCGGGACGCTGACCCGGATGACCGAGTTCCTGCGCTTCGCCACCCGCCAGCAGCACGACCACGCCGAGCAGCTCGCCCAGGGCCGCTGACGGCCACCGGGGGCGCCGCGGTGCAGTGACGTTTCGGCGCGCGTCGGAGCGTGCCCGTATCGCATGTGACAGAACAATGTGACACGACATCAGGCCCCGCAGCGAGGGCCCGGTGGCCGCGCGCCGTCGGATTTACGTCAGCTAACGTACGGGCGGAAGGCTGTTTATATGAGTTGCCATCCGAGGGGCTTGTCGGGGTTGCGGGGCACCGGGCAGGTTCGGTCCGGCCACACCCGGCCGCACCCCCTCGGTCAGACCTCGGAGGCACCATGGACACCCCCGCCACCAGCCGGTTCACCCGGCGGATCGCCACGCTCACCGCGCCGGCGCTCGCCCTGCTCACCCTCGGCCTGGCCGCACCCGCCCACGCGGCCGGCGCGCCGACGATCAGCGGCTCCTGCGACAGCACGTCCGCCGCGGGGCAGTTCTCCTGCAGCGCGGCCGTGTCGGGCGGGACGGCGCCCTACACCTTCAGCTGGACCAACGTGCAGAACACCAACTCGTACCGGGTGGGCGGCGGCGCCACCACCGGCTGGCTCGCCGGCGGCTGCTGGCGCGGCACCGCGGGCGGGGTGCGGCTGACGGTCACCGACAGCACCGGGGCGGTCGCGAGCCAGACCTACCAGTTCTACTGCTACCTCAGCACCCCGTAGTCCGGCGGGGATCGATCGAGGCCCCTCCCCCTCCCCTGCCCCCGGCGGCGCCCGCCCCCCCCCCCCCCCCCCGCCCCCCGGCCCCCCCCCCCCCCCCCCCGCGCCGGCCGCCGGCGCGCGTCCCCGCCCCGTCAGGCGCCTCGACCCGTCAGCCGCGCCGGCCGAAGGCCGCGAGGAGCTTGCGCAGCAGGGCGTCGAGCTGGGTGCGCTCGTCGGGCGTGAGGGGGTCGACCAGCCGCTCCTCGTTCTCGATGTGGCCGGCGATGATGCCCTCGATCAGGGCCAGCCCGGCCGGGGTGAGGCGGATCAGGACGGCGCGCCGGTCGGTGGGGCACGGGTTGCGCTCCACCAGGCCCTTGGCGGAGAGCCGGTCGACCCGGTTGGTGATCGCCCCCGAGGTGACCATCGCCGACTCCAGCAGCGCGCGGGCGTTCAGCTCGTACGGCGCGCCGGACCGGCGCAGCGTCGCGAGGACGTCGAACTCCGAGAAGTCCAGCCCGTGCTGGGCGAAGTAGCCGCGCAGCCCGGCGTCCACGTGGGCGTGCACCCGGTTGAAGCGGCCGATCAGCGCCATCGCGTCGGTCGACAGCTCGGGGCGGGCCCGGTTCCACTGCTCGACGATGACGTCGACGGCGTCGCGCTCCGGTGCGGTCTCGGGCTTCTCGGGCTTCTCGGGCTTCTCAGGCTTCTCGGGCTGCATGGTCTTCGGCCTTCCTGATCGGTCGACGGTCGACGGGCGTCACGCTCGCCCGGCCATTATCTCACCGTTCAGATACTTGACGTTCGCACGCTTCGGGCGTAGAACTTACATCAACGTTCAGATACTTAACGCTGAGGTGATTGCGATGGGCGGGGCACTCGCGAGCAAGGGACCGGCCGGGCGGGCGGGGGTGGCCCTGGCGGCCGCGCTGGCACCGGCCGCCTGGGGAACGACGTACCTGGTGACCACCCAACTGCTGCCGGAGGGCCGGCCGATGCTGCTCGCCGCGGCCCGGGCGCTGCCGGCCGGCCTGCTGCTGCTGGCGATCGGCCGCAAGCTGCCCAGCGGCCGGTGGTGGGGACGCGCGGCGGTCCTCGGCATGCTCAACATCGGCCTGTTCTTCCCGCTGGTCTTCGTCGGCGCCTACCGGCTGCCCGGCGGCGTCGCCTCGACGATCGGCGCGATCCAGCCGCTGCTCGTCACCGGCTTCTCGGTCGCTGCGCTCGGGGTGCGGCCGGGCCGGCGGGCGGTGCTGGCCGGCCTGGTGGGCGTCCTCGGGGTGGGCCTGCTGGTCCTCAAGTCCGGCGCGCGGCTGGACGGCGTCGGCATCGCCGCGATGGTCACCGCGATCGTGCTGATGGCGCTGGGCACCGTGCTCACCCGCAAGTGGGGCAAGCCCGAGGGGGTCACGCTGCTGGACCTCACCTCCTGGCAGCTGGTGGCGGGCGGCCTCTTCCTCGCCCCGCTCGCGGCGCTCACCGAGGGCGCGCCGCCGGCCCTGAGCACCACCAACCTGCTCGGCTTCGCCTACCTGGGCCTGTTCAGCACCGCGCTGGCGTACGTGCTCTGGTTCCGCGGCATCGAGCGACTGGGCGCCGGGCCGGCCTCGTTCCTGGGCCTGGTGAACCCACTGGTCGCCACCCTCGGTGGGATCGTGGTGCTGGACCAGACGCTGACCGGCTGGCAGGTCGCCGGCCTGCTGCTCGCCCTCGGCGCGATGCTCGCGGGGCAGGCCCCGGCGCGCCGGGGCCGCGGTGCGGTGGCGGGCGCGCCGGGCGCTCTCCCCGAGCGCGCGCGGCCCGTCGAGGTGGCGACCGCCGCCCGGCGCTGACCCCGCGGCCGCAGACGCCGCTGGGGCGGACCCGGTCAACGGGTCCGCCCCAGCGGCGTGTGCACTCGGTCGGTCGGTCAGTCCGTGGAGGCCGGCGGAACGCCCGGACCCTCCACGTGGATCGACCGGGTCGGGCAGCCGCGCCGGGCCCGCAGCAGCTCGCGGGTCAGCTCGGCCGGCGGGCGGGAGTCCAGCACCACCACCCGGCCCTCCTCGTCCTGGTCGAAGACCTGCGGCAGGCGGAAGACGCACAGGCTGCTGGTCACGCAGGTGTCGTTGTCGGCGGTCACCCGCAGCTCGCTCGGCCCGCCGGCCGCCTCGGCGCCCGTGCCGGACCCGGCGACGGAGGTCGCCACCTCAGCCTCAGCCACCGCAGGTCACCAGCTCACCGGGATCTCGGCGTAGCCGGACAGGAAACCGCCCACCGGCCGCACCAGCTTCTCGCCGGGCACCGACAGCCGCAGCCCCGGGAAGCGGCGCAGCAGGCCGTCGGTGGCCTCCTGCAGCTCCATCCGGGCCAGCGCCGCGCCGGCGCAGAAGTGGATGCCGGCGCCGAAGGTCATGTGGTGGTTGTCCTGGCGCCGGATGTCCAGCTCCGCGGGGTTGTGGAAGATCTCGTCGTCCATGTTGGACTCCACCGAGAGCAGCACGGTCGAGCCCTTGGGGATGATCGTGCCGTCCAGCAGGTCGATGTCCTCGATCGCGTAGCGCAGCGAGCCGAGCGAGGCACCCATGATCTGGAAGCGCAGCAGCTCCTCGACCGCGGACGGGACCAGGTCCAGGTCGGCCTTCAGCTCGTCGGCGATCGCCGGACGGTGCAGCAGCACCGCCATGCCGGTGCCGATCTGCGAGGCGGTGGTGACGTACCCGGCGATCAGCAGGGTCTTCACCCAGTGCTGGAGCTGGTAGTCGGTCAGCTTCTCCGGGTCCTCGTCACTGATCCTGATCAGCTCGCTGATCAGGTCGTCACCCGGGTTCGCCTTCTTGCCGGCGATCAACTCGCTGAGGTAGTCCCAGTACTGGACCCGGCACTGCTCCACCTCCTCCTCGGTCAGCCGGCTCACCGAGAGGTAACCGTCGATCAGGCGGCGGAACTTGGCGCGGTCCTCGGTGGGCACGCCCAGCATGTGGCAGATCACCAGGATCGGCAGCGGGAAGGCGAACGCCTCCATCAACTCGGCCTGGCTGCCGGCCTGCTCCATCTCGTCCAGCAGGTCCGCGGTGATCTGGCGGACCACCGGGCGCAGCGCCTCCAGCCGGCGGGCACTGAAGGCGCGCATCACGACGCTGCGCTCGATCAGGTAGCGCGGCGGGTCGTTGTCGATCTCCGGGTCGCCGAACAGGTCGTTGTTGGCGGAGATCCGCGACGCGGGGTAGCGCGCGGTGTTGCGGCTCAGCCGCTCGTCGGCGAAGAGCCGGCGGACGTCCTTGTAACGGGTGACCATCAGTGCGGGGTCACCGCTGGGCAGGCTGATCTCCAGCAGGGGGCCGTCGTCCCGCATGGTCTTCCAGTCCTCCGGAATGTCCGGCGCGGGGGCCCACGGGAAGGGGTAGCTGACCGGGCTCTTCGGGCTCACCTGGCACCTCTCTCGTCTTGGCAGGACTGCACGCCCCACTCTCGACAGCGCCACTGGGGACCGGCTCGACACCGGGTCGAGCGCCGGGTCCGGGGAGCCGTCCGGCGAGCCGGCCACGGGTGCTCGCCGTCGGCATCGGCGCCGAACCGCGCGGACCGCCCGGAGCACGCCCACCGGCCACCCGCGTCAAGCCCCGGTCCACTGATCCTCCATCCGGCGCTGGGAGATTCGCGGCCGGAATGGGCCGATGTGGGAGAGGGAGACCGGGTCATGACAGCAAGCGTTCCGGATGTCGGCACGGCGGCGGGCATTCTTCGGCTCGGGAACCGGTTCTGCGACGCCAAGGCGCTGCTCACCGCGGTGGAGCTCGACCTGTTCAGCGTGCTGGACCAGGGGGCGGCCACCGAGGAGGAGTTGCGCGGGCGCCTGGCGCTGCACGGGCGGGGGCTGGGCGACTTCCTGGGGCTGCTGGTCGCGCTCGGGCTGCTGGAGCGGGCCGGTGAGGGCCGGTACCGCAACGCCGAGGGCGCCTCGAAGTACCTGGTGCCCGGCAAGCCGGGGGCGGTGGCCGGCTTCCTGCGCGGCGCCGACCTCAACATCTACCCGGTGTACGCCAAGCTCGGCGAGGCGCTGCGCACCGGCAAGCAGCAGGCCGGTGGGGACTTCACCGGGATGCTGGACGACGCGGTGGCGATGGGCCACTTCGTGCGGATGATGGACGGCCTCACCCAGGGCCTGGGCGAGCCGCTGACCGCCGCGCTGGCGGGCATCGAGTACGGCTCACTGCTGGACGTGGGCGGCTGCCGCGGCCACCTGCTGGGCCAACTCCTCGCTGCCAAGCCGGGCTTGGAGGGCCACCTGTTCGACCTGCCGCAGCTCGAGCCGTTCTTCCACGAGCACCTGGCGGAGATCGGCCGCACCGGACAGGCCGTCTTCCACCCGGGCGACTTCTTCCAGGACGAGCTGCCGGCCGCCGACGTACTGGTCTTCGGACACATCCTGCACGACTGGGACGCCTCCCAGCGCCGGGAGTTGCTCGCCAAGGCCTTCCGGGCGGTCAACCCCGGCGGCGCCCTGCTGATCTACGACCGGATGCTGGACGAGCAGCGCGCCGACATCGAGAACCTGGTCGCCAGCCTGAACATGCTGCTGGTCACCGACGGCGGCGCCGAGTACACCGTCGCCGAGGTCACCGAGGAGGCGCGGGCGGCCGGGTTCACCACGATCACCCAGCAGCCGCTCGCCGACCACGACACCCTCGTGCTGTGCCGCAAGGACTGACCGGACCGCCTCCGTGCCCCGGGACCACTAACACAGAAGGAGCGTCATGAGCAGTTCCAGCACCGATCAGCCCACGCCGGCGGCCTACCTCCCGCTGCTGTTCGGCTTCGCCCTCAACCAGATCGCCGGGACCGTCTCGCGGCTCGGCATCCCCGACGCGCTCGGCGACTCGGCCCTGACCGCCGAGGAGTTGGCCGAGCTCTCGGGCGCCCACCCGGGCTTCCTGCTGCGCCTGCTGCGGGCCTCGGCCACCGCTGGCCTGCTGACCGTGGACGCGCAGGGCCGCTTCGCGCTGACCACGCTGGGCGGGATGTACCGCACCGACTCGCCGGTGCACGCCGCGCCGCTGGACGCGATGCACGCCTCCGCCCCGATCTGGCAGGCCTGGGGGGCGCTGGAGGAGTCGGTGCGCACCGGCAAGCCCGCCTTCGACCTGGTGCACGGCGAGGGCCTGTTCGACTTCCTGAAGGGCGCCCCCGAGCTGGCGCCGATCTTCCACAACGCGATGGCGGCCGGCAGTGGCGTCCAACTGCCCGCCATCACCAGCGGGTTCGACTTCACCGGCTTCAAGCACGTGATCGACGTGGGCGGCGGCAACGGCACCCACCTGGCCGCGGTGCTGGCCGCCAACCCGGGCCTGCGCGGGACCGTCTTCGACACCACCAACGGCGTGCAGGACGCGCCGGGCGTGCTGGCCGCGGCCGGGGTGGCGGACCGCTGCGAGATCGCCTCCGGCTCCTTCTTCGAGTCGGTGCCGGCCGGCGCCGACGGCTACCTGCTGAAGAACATCCTGCACGACTGGGACGACGCCTCCAGCAAGATCATCCTCGACAACATCAAGGCCGGCCTCGCCAAGGGCGGCCGGATCGTGGTCTTCTCCTCCGTGCTCGCCGAGGGCCGGCAGAACGAGGACCCGATGGAGGCGCTGGGCGCGGCGCTCTTCGACATCGAGATGATGGTGGTGACCACCGGGCGCGAGCGCACCCTGACCGAGTTCGAGCAGCTCTTCGCGGCCTCCGGTCTCAAGCTGGCCAAGGTCACCCCGCTGCCCTGCCCGTTCCTGTACCACGCGCTGGAGGCGGTGGTGGCCTAGGCCTGACGGCCGCCCCCGCGCCGCTCCCGGTACCGCTCGCCGGTACCGGACCAGCGAGAAGCCCCCGCCGATCCGGCGGGGGCTTCTTCGTGCGGTGGACGGACGGTGTGGGGAGTGAGCGGTCAGCCCAGGCCCATCCGGGCGGCGATGGCCGGGCTGGCCCAGCTGTCCGCGTCGTTCAGCAGTTGGCGGTTCAGCTCGGGGTGGGCGTCGAAGGCCTCCAACGCCTCGCGGGTGCTCAGCGCGCGCGACACCAGGGACTTCGAGGCGCGGTCGCGGGCCCGCCAGTCCTCCAGCGGCTCGTCGAGCTCGAGCAGCTTGGTGGGCACCTGCTGGCCCAGCAGCAGGCAGTCGATGCCGTACAGGCCGAAGAAGGACGGCGCGACCCGGTTGGCCAGGTCCTGCACGATGGCGTTGCGGCGCGAGAGCGGGGCACCGGCCGCGTAGACGTCCAGCAGCGGCTGGAAGCCGGAGACGTCGGTGGTCTCCCGGCACTCCTTCCAGAACGGCGTGTCCAGGCGGGTGTTGAACTTGTAGTGGATCGACAGCAGCCACCGGATCGCGTCCCAGTGCTGGGCCAGGCCCACGTTGACGGCGTCGCGCGGCACCGGGTCGGACCAGGAGGCCGGCAGGGTGGAGACCAGGGTGAGCGCCTCGGTGGCGATCATCAGCAGGCCGGTGGACTCCAGCGGCTCCACGAAGCCGTAGGAGTTGCCGATGCCCACCACGTTGCCGCGCCAGGCCTTCTCGTAGCGGCCGCTGCGGAACTTGACCAGCCGCGGGTCCTTGATGCCGGGGTAGCGGGTGGTCAGCTCGTGCACGGCCTCGTCGTCGGAGATCGCCGAGGAGGAGTAGACGTAGCCGCGGTGGTCGTCCTCGCGGGTGGGGATGCGCCAGCACCAGCCGGCGTTCATCGTGGTGGCCTGGGTGTAGGGCACGATGTGGCCGTTGTGCGGCAGGTTGCCGGTGACCGCGCGGTCGGTGAACAGGCTGCTGCCGAAGCTCTGGTAGGGCGTCTTCAGCGCGTCGCCGAGCAGCCGGGAGCGGAAGCCGGTGCAGTCGACGTAGAGGTCGAAGCTCAGGTCCTGGCCGTCGCTGGTGCGGACGTGGTCCACCCACTCCGCGTCGCTGAGCACCACGTCGTCCAGGGTGGCCTCGACGTGGTTGATGCCGCGGCGCTGGGCCAGCTCGGTCAGGTAGGCCACCAGCCGGCCGTTGTCCAGGTGGTAGGCGAACGGCACGTACTTCATCAGCGAGAGCGGGTCGCCGCCCTCGGTGCGGTAGACCGGCGCGCGGTCCTCCATCATCATGGCCGAGCCGAGGGTGGAGCCGTTGATGTTGCCGTGGTCCTTGATCGCGCCGACCAGGCCCACCGAGTCCGCGGACCAGTCGAAGGGGCCCATGAACGGCTCGGTGCCCGGGCCCCAGTCGAACCGGATGCCCATCTTCCAGGTCGGCTTGACCCGCTCGTAGAGCTCGGCCGCGTCGATGCCCAGGTAGTGGTGCAGGAAGACGGTGAAGTACGAGACGGTGGCCTCGCCGACGCCGATGATCGGGATGTTCTTCGACTCGACCAGCGTGACGTCCAGCCACGGCCGCTTGGCCTTGAGCGCGAGCGCCGTCAGGTAGCCGGCCGTGCCGCCGCCGATCACGCCGATCCGGCGGATCGCGCGCGGGTCGCCGTCCACCGGACGGGCGTGGTCACTGCCGGTGGGGGCCAGCGCACCCAGCAGCTTCAGCGGGTCGGTCGCGCCGCCCAGGCCCGGCAGCCAACCGCGCACCCCCGCCGCGTCCTTGGCGGGGAACGTCTCCAGCAGGCGGTCCAGCACGTTGCGTTCGTCCGGTCCCAGGCCGTTGGCCAGGTTCTTGTGGTCCATCGGGCTCTCCCCAATCTCGTCCGGCTGCGGGCGCGCCGCCCGCCTGTGTGCGAGGGCGGCCGCGCCGACAGCAGTGTGAGCAGGACGACTTGAGCCCTCCTGGAAGCCGGCCCCAGAGGGCCGGTGGCCCGGCCCTACCAGTCGAAGACCTGCTCACCGCGCCGGAAGGTGCCGGTGGGGCCGCCGTCCGGCAGGGTGGCGGCGTCCGCCACGTCACGGGCGGCCTCCTCGGCGGTGCGCTGCGCGCCGGGCATCATCCGGGTGCGGGTCGGGCCGGGGTTGACCGCGTTCACCAGCACGCCGTAGTCCTTGGTCTGGCCGGCCAGCAGCTGGGTCAGGCCGTTCACCGCGGTCTTGGAGACCGAGTAGCCGGGGCTGCCGGCGAACAGCCCGTGGCTGAAGGAGCCGGTGCCGCTGGAGACCAGCACCACCCGGCCCCAGCGCCGGCGGACCATGTCCGGCACGAACGCCTGGGCGACCCGCCAGGAGCCGAGCAGGTTGACCGAGAAGGTCTGCCGCACCAGGTCCAGGCTGACCGAGAGCGGGTCGCTGCCGCTGTCCAGCAGCACGCCGGCGTTGCTGACCAGGATGTCGACCGGGCCGATCGCCTTGCGGGCCGCGTCCACGCTCTGCTGGTCCGTCACGTCGAGTGCGGCCCAGCGCACCTCGGGGCCCAACTCGCGGGCGGTGGCGGCCGCCTCGGCCTCGTCGCGCGCGGTCACCACGATCCGCAGGCCGCGGGCGAGCAGCTCGGCGGCCACCGCCCGGCCCAGTCCGCGGTTCGCCCCGGTGATCAACGCTGTTCGCTGCTCGGTGGTCACTGCACCCTCCCGGTAAGGCCGTTGGGCCCCAAGGACCCTTCGTGGTACCGCCGATGGTGGGCGATCCGGCTCGAGGCCCGGTCGGGTGACTCGAGCCCAACGCGAGCCGTCGCGATCAGGGTGACCCTGCGGACGGGTCCGCCCCGCGGCCCTGCCGCACCCTCGACGCAGCACCCCATCCCACCCTGGAGGCCGTGATGACGGCGCAGTTGCCCGCAGCACCGAGGAACGCCGAGGAACTGGCCCGGGCCATCGCCCGGGACGGGGTCGAGTTCCTGCTCGTCATGTTCGTCAACCTGCACGGCCGGCCGTGCGCCAAGCTCGCCCCGGTCCGCACCCTGGACCAGCTGCTCAGCGAGGGCCTGGGCTTCGCCGGCAACTGCGCCGGGGGCCTGGGCCAGTCCTCCGGCGACCCGGACCTGGTGGCGATCCCCGACGTCACCTCGTACGTCAAGGTCCCGCTGCAGCCGGGCCTGGGCATCGTCCAGTGCGACCTGTACGTCGAGGGCGAGCCGTGGCCGTACGCGCCGCGCTGGATCCTGCGCAACCAGCTCGCCAAGCTGGCCGAGCAGGGCCGGCAGCTGAAGGTCGGCGCGGAGCCCGAGTACTTCCTGGTCAAGCGCGCCGCGGACGGCTCCGTGACGGTCGCCGACGAGCTGGACACCGCCCCCTCCCCCGGCTACGACGCCGGCGCGGCGACCCGCAACTTCGACCACCTGGCCACCGTCAGCCGCACCCTGGAGGAGCTCGGCTGGGAGAACTACTCCAACGACCACGAGGACGCCAACGGGCAGTTCGAGCACAACTTCGGCTACGCGGACGCGCTGCGCACCGCCGACCGGGTGATCATCTTCCGGCACCTGGCGAAGATGGCCGCCCAGCAGCGCGGGCTGATCGCCACCTTCATGCCCAAGCCGTTCGCCCACCTGACCGGCAGCGGGCTGCACCTGCACGTCTCGCTCTGGGAGGGGCAGACCTCGCTCTTCGACGACCCCTCCGACGCGCGCGGGCTGAACACCTCCGCGCTCGGCTACAGCTTCATCGGCGGTCTGCTGGAGCACGCCCCGGGCCTGCTCGCGCTGACCTGCCCCACCGTCAACTCCTACAAGCGGCTGAACGCCGGGGCCAACACGCTCTCGCAGTCCAGCTGGGCGCCGGGCTACGCCACCTACGGCGGCAACAACCGCACCCACCTGGTGCGGATCCCCGACACCGGCCGGATCGAGGTGCGCGCGGTGGACTCGGCCGCCAACCCGTACCTGGCCATCGCCGGGATCGCGGCGGCCGGCGCGGACGGCATCGCCCGCGGCGTGGACCCCGGCGACCCGCTGACCGGCGACCTGGAGGCGGCCGGCGCCGCGGCCGGGCTGCGCCCGCTGCCGACCACCCTGCTGCACGCGGTGGAGGAGCTGCTGGGCGACGGCGCGCTGCGCGAGGGGCTCGGCAAGGTGGCCGGCGGCGAGTACGCCGACTACTACGCGAGCGTCAAGCGCGAGGAGTTCGGCGAGTTCCACCGCGAGGTGACCGGCTGGGAGATCGACCGCTACCTGATCTGAGCGGCCGCCCGGCGCCGACTGCCGTGCGCGGGTCGCGGGCGCCTCAGGAACGCTCCTCGATCCACGACGTTCCGGTGGAGCCGTCGGCCCGGCGCCACTCCTCGCGCAGCCGGATCCGCCCGCCGGCCAGCACCTCGGGGGTGGAGACGCACTCCCCCGCGACCACCTGGCCGTCCGCCATCACCTGGCTGTAGGCCAGCGTGAGCACGCCGTCGGCTGAGCAGCGCCCGGTCAGCCGGCCGGTGCGCACCGGGCCGCCGGTGAACTCCGCCCAGACCAGGTCGCCGTCCTGGTGGTAGTAGCCGATGGGGCCCGGCGGGCGGCCGGGCAGCGCGCCGAAGACCCGGCCGTTGTAGCTGATCCTGCCCATCCACTGCGGTGCGGTCATCCCTTGGCCTCCGGCTGCTCGGCGCCCCGGGGGGCGACGTTGTAGTTGGAGCGGAAGAAGTTCTCCGGGTCGAGTCGCTGCTTGAGCGCCACCAGCCGCCCGTACGCCTCGGCGCCGAAGGTGCGCACCGCCCGCTCGGGGCCGGCCGTGGCACTGTCGCCGGCGTAGTTGATGTAGCCGTCGCCGAACCGCCCGTACGGCTCGGCGGCGGCCGCCACCGACTTGGCCCAGGCGGTCTGCTCGGCGTCGGCGCTCGGCAGCGCCGGGTCCCAGATCGCCATGCCGGTCACGTTGAAGCCGGCCGAGCGGAACGGCACCGCGCTGCGCGTGGGGTCGGCGGTGCGCACCGCGCCGTTGATCGGCTCCAGCAGGATGGTGTCGTTGTACGGGTCGGTGATCCGCGCCGCGCGGAACCGCTCGGCGATCGCCTCCACCAGCTCGTCCGGCAGCGCGTCCACGCAGCGCGCGCTCCAGTAGTGCCGCAGGCCGAAGGGCAGCCGGCCCAGGCACAGTTGCATGGAGAAGTAGCCGCGATCCTCGATGTTCCACTCGATCGGCTCGAGCCGGCGCAGCGCCTTGTCGAGCGTCTCGCGGTAGGCGGGGTCGTCGCCGCTGTAACAGACGCTCATCACCGCGGCCGGGCCCTGCAGCGGGCCCAGGCGCTCCAGCAGCAGGGTGCAGGTCAGCCCGTCGGGAGCCTCCTGCATCAGGTCGCGGAAGAGCCGCACGGCGGCGGCCGGGTCCTCGCCCGAGTAGGCCACGTAGCCGCCGTAGACGCGCTCGACGGGGTGCAGCCGGAACTCGAAGTCGGTGACCACGCCGAAGTTGTGGCCGGCCCCGCGCAGCGCCCAGTCCAGCTCGGGGTCGCTCGCGTGGTCGACGGTGCGCAGCTCGCCCTCGGCGGTGACCAGCCGGTAGGACTCGACGTTGTCGCAGGCCAGCCCGTAACGGCCCATCAGGTGGCCGATGCCGCCGCCCAGGGTCAGGCCGCCGACGCCGGTGTCGTCGAAGGTGCCGCCGGTGGAGGCCAGGCCCCAGGTGGTGGTGGCCAGGTCGAAGTCGGCCCAGGTGGCACCGCCGCCGGCCAGCGCGCGGCGGGTGGCCGGGTCGACCCGCACCCGGTTGAGCAGCCGCAGGTCGATCACCACGCCGTCCTCGACCGAGCCGGAGCCGGCGATGTTGTGGCCGCCGCCGCGGATCGCGGTGGGCAGGCCGCTGTCGCGCGCCGCCCGGATCGCGGCGCCGACCTCGGTGGCGTCGCCGGGGAAGCAGATCGCCCGCGGGCGGCGGTCGTGCATGCCGTTGAAGAGCTGCCGGACCCGGTCGTACCCGGGGTGCTCGGCGGTGATCACGCGCCCGGAGCAGGCGGCCTCCAGGGCACGGCGGACGGCGGCGGTCATGAGCGCTCCCCCTCAGGGATCGGTAGCGGTGGGACGTCCTCGGTGCTCGCCCGGGCGCCGAGGCGGGCGAGCAGTTCGGCGGCGGCCGCCGAGCTCGCGGCCAGCGCGGTCTTGGGCGCGGCGCCGCTGCCCCCCGGGGTGGGGGACAGGCGGGCGGTGGGCAACCGCACCGGGCAGA
>NZ_BAAALF010000116.1:14066-17488 GCF_039528135.1 Kitasatospora nipponensis
ACATCCTGGTGAACAACGTGGGCGGCCGCACGGTCTCCGGCGCGGCCAGCGCGGTCTTGTCCGCGGCGCCGCTGCCGCCGGTGTAGGTGAACAGGTGGCCGGTGGGCACCGGCACCGGGCGCAGCAGCAGGCGGCCCTGCGGCCCGTACGCCTCGGCGACCGCGATGAAGCGGTGCGGCGGGCGGATCCGCAGGCCGGGCAGCAGCTCGGCGGCGGTGCGGCGCACCGCCAGCTCCTCGCGGTCCATGAACGGCTGCGGGCCGGGGTCGACGTCCCAGCGCTCGGTGGGCCGGCCCAGCAGCATCCGGCCGGGGCCGGCTGGGCGGCCGTAGAGACCGGTGGTGTCGTCGAGGAAGGCCGGCGGGCGCTCGCCCTCGACCTCGTAGACGGCGTACTGGATGACCTTGGTGCGCAGGCCGGCCGGCGGCAGGCCGCAGTCGCGCAGCAGCCGCCCGCTCCAGGCACCGGCCGCCAGCACCAGCGCGTCCGCCTGCGACCAGCCCTGGTCGGTGCGGTAGGCCACCGAGTCGGCGCGCGGGCGCACCGCCCGCAGCACGCCGCGGTCCAACTGCCCGCCGCGGGCGGTGAAGTCGGCCAGCGCGTTCTGCCGCAGCAGCTCCGGCGAGAAGAAGCCGGCCTGCCGCTCCAGGATCGCCTCGGTACTGGCGGGCAGGCCCGCGAAGCCGTACCGGTCGGCAATCTGACGACTGGTCAGCAGTTCGACGGAGTCCGGGAGTTGTTCCTGGAGTTCGGAGACCCGGTGCGGCCGGGCCGGGCCGTCCAGCAGGTAGAGGCTGCCGGTCTCCCGGTAGCCGGACCACTCCCGCAGCAGGGCGCTGGCGCGCAGCTCGCGCAGGCTCAGCTGGGCCAGCGAGGCGAGCGCCGGGTCGATCTCGAAGGCGCGCACCAGGCCGCCGGAGGCGCGGGTGGCGTCGCCCACCGCCTCCGGGCCGGCGATCAGGTCGACCCGCAGGCCGGGCTGACGCACCAGGCGCCAGGCCAGCAGCATCCCGGCGATGCCGCCGCCGACCACGCTGATCCTCATTGCGGGGCTGCCTTGGCGTCACCGGTGAGCACCGCGAGCAGGTCGTCGGCGCGCGCGTCGCCGCCGCTCTGCAGGCCGGCGCCCAGCAGGCACCGGGCGGCCAGTGCCGCGTCGTACCGCTCCAGGGTCAACGCGGCTTCGGCGCGGGCCAGTTCGGCCGGGTCGGGGGCACTCGTCGGGGTGGCCCGCTGCCAGCTCGCGGTCACCGCGCGGTAGTGCTCCAGGGTGAAGTCGGCCTGCAGCGGGGCCGGGCGGTCCCAGCTGAGGAAGGCCCGCACCGCGCGCGGGTCCTCGGTGGCGAGGAACTCGTGCGCCCAGACCGCGTGGCTGCGGCTGGTGGAGAACTTGGCGCCGTCCAGCAGGTAGAACTCGTTGACCACCAGGCCGCCCAGCGCCTGGGCGGACAGGCCGGCGGCGGCGTACAGGGCGGGGAAGAGCGCCAGGTAGTAGAAGGCGTTGTCCAGGCCGAGGAAGGCCCAGACCGACTCCACCTGCTGCCAGGCCGCCAGGTGGCCGGCCAGGCCGGTGGCGCCGGGCTCGACCAGCTGGCCGATCGAGTAGAGGTAGCCCAGGCCCATCTCGGCCCAGACGTCGATGCGGTGGCCGGGGATCGAGCCCAGCTCGATGCCCCAGTCGGTGGGGTAGCTGAACGGCACGGTGGGCAGCGGGCCCTGCAGCAGCCTGGCGGCCAGCCGGCGGGCCTGCGGCGGCAGGGTGGCGCGCAGCCAGGCCGCCTCCAGCGCGGCCCGGTGGTCCTCCAGGCGCAGCACCGGACCGCGCACGGTGCGGATGGCGGTGGCCGGGGTGCCGCAGCGGGTGCAGACGGGGTCGAGCAGGGCGGCGGCGGGCGTGTAGCCGGCGCAGCCCTCGCAGGTGCCGCCGCCGCTTCCCTCACCGCAGCCGGGGCAGCGGCCGGTGACGTAGGCGTGGTGCAGGATGCCCGGGCAGTCGGGGCAGACCGGGGTCTGCCACTGCTCGACGGGCAGCGCGCCGCTGAGCACCAGCTCCTCGAGGAACTCCACCACCGCGGCCCGGTAGGCGCCGTCGGTCAGCGGCTCGGTGAAGCCGTCGTGCACCACGTCGGCGCGGTGGAAGACCTCGCGGATCAGGTCGGCGTTGCGGGTGCGCAGCTCCTCGACGGGCAGGTTCTGGCGGCGGGCGGCGGCCGGCACGTAGTTCTGGTGGTCGTCCAGGCCGCAGAGCGCCACCACCCGCTCGCCCCGCCGGCGCGCGGCGCGCACCGCGAGGTCGGCCGCGACGTAGGGGCCGGCCAGGTGGCCCAGGTGCAGCGGGCCGTTCGGGGTGGGCGGCGGCGAGAGCACCACCGTGGTCGCCCCGGTGCGGTCAGGCGCCATCGGGAGCCTCCGTACCGAGCGGCTCGGCGGCGGACAGCGTCGCGCGCACCGCCTCGGGCTCGCTGCCGGGCAGCCAGTAGATGCTCAGGATGTCGACCGTCTGCTCGCCGGCGCTGATCACGTGCTTCTCGCCGGGCTGCAGCAGCATCGCGGTGCCGGCCGGGGCGGCGGTGGCGACGCCGTCCACGGTGAAGGTCGCCTCGCCGCCGACCACGATCGCCAGCTCCACCTCGGGGTGGTTGTCCTGCACGCTCTGCGAGCCGGCGGGTACCTGGCACCACATGGCGCCGAACGGCAGGCTCCCGGTCCCCGGGTAGCGGCTCCAGCGCCCGATGCTGATGCCGTACTCGCTCTCCAGCTTTGAGTCGCCGATGGTGAACTTCTGCACAGGAGCCCTCCTCTACCGTTGGCGCCCGGGCCCGGGGGCCCGATGGATCTGACGGTCGAATCGTCGGCGGGCGCGCTAGAGAAGCTCTCGAAGGGCAGTGGGCAACGGGCTCCGGGAGGTTGGCAGCGCCCGGACCGCGTGTCACCATCGCGGCCATGACGACGCAGACACAGGTGGGCGAGCGCCCGGTCCGGTACGACGCGCGGTCGATCACGACACAGCCGCCGGAGCAGGTCGAGGGCTGGACGGTCAAGCGGTACACGGTCTCCGCGCTGCGCGAGCGGCCGCCGGCGCCGGTGGAGGACTTCGCGCGGCTCGCGGTGCGGCGTTCGCTGCCGGCGCCGCACGCCGCCGTGCCCGCGCACGCGCTGAGCGTGCTGCACGAGGACGAGGACGGCGTCTACGTCGTGGTGGGCTGGTGGAGCCTCAACGGCCTGATCCTGCACAGCCGCACCTGGCTGGCGAACTGGTCGGACCTGACCACGCTGATCCCGGCGCCGGGCAACGCCACGGCCTGCGTCTGGGAGCTGCTGGCGCTGGGCCACGCGCGCGACCGCTGGGTCGAGCACGTGCTGCGCCCCGAGGAGCCCGACTTCGCGCGGTACCTGGCGGCCGAGCTGTCCGGCCGGTTCTG
>NZ_BAAALF010000116.1:17512-26475 GCF_039528135.1 Kitasatospora nipponensis
CGACCCGGTGCGGGTCGGGCGGCGGCGCCGGTCGGGGGTGTGCTCAGTAGCCGCCGCTGACCGCGCCGCCCTGGTAGGCGCCGATGTTGGGGGTCTTGGCCGGCACCTTGTTGCCGAAGTAGTCCCGGCCGCCGTTGCCGGTCACCGGGCTGCCGGCGCCCAGCGCGGGCGAGCCGGCCTTCAGCTGGTAGCCGCCGGCGGTGGCCAGCGAGGTGGCCGTGCCGGGGGCGGTGAAGAGCGGGTCGCCCTGCACGACGTGCGAGCCGAGCGTGCCGCCGCTGCCGCTGGTGATGTTCTGGAAGACGTTGCTGCTGAAGCTGCTGAACGGGTCGTTGATGGTGGACCCGCCCGGCTGGCCGACGAAGATGTTGTTGCTGAACTTGAAGGTCGACGAGCCCGAGGTCATCACCATGTTCGGGCTGGTCGGGTCGTAGAAGGTGTTGTTGTAGATCTGCGCGTTCGGCTCGTCGCCGCACGGCATGGTGATGACGCCGAGGTAGCCGGAGCCGACGTCGTTCTGGCTGATGTTGTACCGGTAGATGTCACCGGTGGAGGAGGTGCCCTGCGAGGGGCAGCTGAAGAGCGCGCCGCCGCCGTTGTCGTGCGAGAAGTTGTACTGGTAGATCGTGCCGCGGTTGCCGCCCTCGAAGTCGAAGGCCATCGCCGGGCTGACGCCGTGCGAGACGTCGTTGTACTGGAAGACGGCGTTGTCCGAGTTCCACGCGTAGGTGCCGACGTTGTAGTCGCTGGTGCGCTTGCCGTAGCCGTTGATGACGTTGTTCTCGACCAGCGGGGCTATCCCGTTGAAGACCACGATGCCGTCGCCGCCGATGTCGCTCACCGTGTTGTTGCGGACCGCCACGTGGGTGATCGGCGCGAACGAGGTGCCGGGGCCGGTCGGGTTGACGTCCCGGCGCTGCCAGGCGGAGACCACCGCGATGCCGGTGCGGTCCACGTGGTTGACCGTGTTGTCGCGGACCTTGATGTCGTCGAAGCCGGTGGGCGTGGTGCTGCCGCCCGCCTCGAAGACGATGCCGCCGCTGGGGATCGGGTAGCGGTCGTCGCTGCCGTTGACGTCGTGCACGGTCAGGTTCTGCACGACGTAGTGGGTGCCCGTGCCGAAGTCCTCCAGCAGGACGTACACGCCGGTGCGCTGCTGGTCGGTGGTGGGCGCCGGGCCGGTGTTGCTGATGTCGAGGTTCGCCAGCACGTAGCCCTGGACGTTGTGCAGGAAGACCGCGGCACGCGCTCCCTGACCGTCGATCCGGGCCTGGCCGGTGCCGTACGAGTTGATCCTGACCGGATCGGCGCTGGTGCCCGAGCCCTGCGGGGCCAGCGTGCCGAAGCAGGTGGTGCCGCCGCGCAGGCGCACCTTGTCACCCGGGTGCAGCTGCACGCCGTTGACCTTGGCGAGACTGTGCCAGGCGGTGGCCGCGCTCTTGCCGGCGGCCGCGTCGCTGCCCTGCGAACAGTCGACGAAGTAGGTGGTGCTGCCGGTCGCGACGGCGGGACCGGCCGCCGCGAGCAGGAGGCCGGCGGTGGTGATCACGCCGGCGAGAGCGCGCGTCCGTGCTGCTGTTCTCATCCTGAACCCCTTCAGGTCCGCGGGCGGTTCGTCTCCCCCGCGGTCCCTGTTCCGGTGACTAGTTCGGGCCGTAGTTCCTCTGTTCGTGCTGGCCGAATAGTGGCCATCGGACCTTGAGGGTCGCTTGAGTCCGGCTCGAATTTGTCCGCATGCTGGACGTTTCGCCAGGTGGGCGGGGACCCGCCGGTAGTCGAACAATCGGCCTGGTCATGGACATGACCTGCGGTTTCACCGCTTTCCGGGGCGTCCGCCGTTCGCGCCGGGAGTGCTACCCAGCGTAGTCACCGGGCAATCGTCAACCGTCCGGATCCGGCCATGTGCGCCGGGTCACGACCGCTCGCGCGCGCAGTGGGGGGTGTAGGGCATCCGCCGCTCCGGCGCGGCTCGAGCCACCTTCGGGACCATTCGGCTGCTCCTGACAGAAGCGTCCAGATACGTCACAATCGGAGGTTCTCCACCATGAGTCCAAAGCGCACGGAGGCTTCCGGCCGCCGCATGCGGTGGCTGGTGCCACTGCTGATCCTGTTCGGCTGGTTGATCCTCAGCGGTGCGACCGGCTCGTACCAGGGCAAGCTCGGCGATGTCGCCGTCAACGACGGCGCGGCCTACCTGCCGGCGAACGCCGAGTCCATCAAGGCCGACGACCAGCAGGCCCTCTTCTGGGACAACAAGACCTACGCCGCCGTCGTGGTCTACGAGCGCTCCTCCGGCATCACGGCCGAGGACACCAGCGCGGTGAAGTCCGACGCCGCCGAGGCCGCCAAGCTGCCGCAACTGCGCGGCTCGGTCGGCGAGGTGACCCCCTCGCAGGACGGCAAGGCGCTGCAGTTCACCGTCCCGATCGTCAACAAGAGCGCGGCCCTGCACGACGCGGTCACCGCGCTGCGCAAGACCGCCGCGAGTCACCCCGGCCTGAACGGCCACGTCACCGGGCTGGGCGGGCTGTACGACGACCTGTCCCAGTCGTTCAGCGCCATTGACGGCCAACTGCTCCTGGTGGCCGTCGGGTTGGTCATCCTGGTGCTGGTCCTGGTGTACCGCAGCCCGAGCCTGCCGCTGCTGGTGCTGCTCGGTGTCGCCTTCGCCTCGGGGGTCGCCGCGGCCGCGGTCTACGCCCTGACCAAGAGCGGCGCGATCTCGCTGACCGGCCAGAGCCAGGGGGTGCTGTCGGTCCTGGTGGTCGGCGCCACCACCGACTACTCGCTGCTGCTGATCAGCCGGTTCCAGGAGGAACTGCGCCTCACCGAGAGCAAGTACGACGCGCTCAACAAGGCCTGGCGCGCCGTGCTGTGGCCGGTTCTCGCCTCCGGCGGCACGGTCATCCTGGGCACCCTGTGCCTGCTGCTGAGCGACCTCAACAGCAACCGCAGCATGGGCCCGGTGGCCGCGCTCGGCATCGCCGCCTCGCTGCTGACCGGCCTGACCTTCATGCCCGCGGTGCTCGCCCTGTGCGGGCGCGGCGCGTACTGGCCGGTCAAGCCGAAGTTCGGCAGCGCCGCCCAGGCCGCCTCGCACGGCGCCTGGGGCCGGATCGCGGCGCTGGTGGGCCGCAGGCAGCGCGCCGTCTGGGCGGCGGTCGCCGTCGTCCTGCTGGTCGCCGCGGGCTTCTCCACCCAGTTCAAGGCCGACGGCGTCGGCCTGGCCGACGGCTTCAGCACCAAGACCGACGGCGTGGCCGGCCAGGACATCCTGGGCGCGCACTTCCCCGGCGGCGAGGGCACCCCGGTGACCGTCATCGCCCAGCAGGGCTCGCTGGACCAGGTGTTGGCCGCCGCGCGCGGTGTCAACGGCCTGGGTTCGGTGGCCGCGCTCACCGACGACCCGACCGGTGGCAGCAACGGCGCCACCAAGGTGGTCAACGGCCAGGTCGAGGTGGACGGCGTGCTCGCCACCACCCCGGACAGCCCGGCCGCCGTCTCGGCCGTGCGCCAGCTGCGCACCGCCGTGCACGGGATCGCCGGCGCGCAGGCCAAGGTGGGCGGCTACACCGCCGTCACCATCGACACCCGCGACGCCAGCGACCGCGACCTGCGCACGGTCATCCCGCTGGTGCTGCTGGTGATCCTGGTGGTGCTGGCCCTGCTGCTGCGCTCGATCGTGGCGCCGGTGCTGCTGATCGTGACGGTGATGCTCTCCTACGCGGCCACGATGGGCGTCTCGGCGCTCTTCTTCAACCACGTGTTCAAGTTCGCCGGCTCCGACCCCTCGATCCCGCTGCTCGGGTTCGTCTTCCTGGTCGCCTTCGGCGTGGACTACAACATCTTCCTGATGCACCGGGTCCGCGAGGAGTCGCTGAAGCAGGGGACCAGGACCGGCACGCTCACCGCGCTGCGGCTCACCGGTGGCGTGATCACCTCGGCCGGCGTGGTGCTGGCGGCCACCTTCGCGGCGCTCGCCGTGGTGCCGCTGGTGTCGATGGCCGAGCAGGCCTTCATCGTCGCCTTCGGCGTGCTGCTGGACACCATGCTGGTGCGCTCGCTGCTGGTGCCGGCGCTGACCCTGGAGCTGGACCGCAAGGTCTGGTGGCCCTCGCGGGCCGTCTTCGGTCCGCCGGCGAACGGCGCGGCCGGCAACTCGGCCCGCCGCGAGCCGCAGTCGGCGCGCTGAGCTGACCCACGGCCGGCCCGCCCGGGCCGGCCGCTGCCGGGAGCCCCGGTCCGCCGGGGCTCCCGGCAGTGCGGTCCGCACCTGCTGCGGCTCGGGGCAGTGGCA
Organism: Kitasatospora nipponensis; assembly: GCF_039528135.1. Classification (NCBI taxonomy): domain Bacteria; kingdom Bacillati; phylum Actinomycetota; class Actinomycetes; order Kitasatosporales; family Streptomycetaceae; genus Kitasatospora; species Kitasatospora nipponensis. The sequence goes on from NZ_BAAALF010000116.1 coordinate 21,810, forward strand.
CGGGCAGGCCCGCCCGCCCGTGCCACTGCCCGTCCGTACGGCACAGCCGTACCGCCTGCCCGCACGCACGACACCGCGCCCCCCGGTCTGCCAACCGGGGGGCGCGGTGCGTGCTACCGACAGGGCGTCAGAGTCGACCAGTGGCGCGTCACTTCGCCTTGTAGCAGGTGATCAGCGTGTCGTAGTCGCCCAGCGGGGTGACCACGGTGCGCTCGAAGCCGGCGTGGTCCGCGTAGCCCACGATCTCGGCCGCCGGGTACTCCGAGCCGCCGTCGGTGACCAGCAGCATGTCGAGGCTGATCACCAGGTTCTCGGCGTGCTCCGGCTCGTCGTCGAGCATCCGGTCGTAGACCAGCAGCGTGCCACCGGGGTTCACGGCCGCGAAGGCCTTGTGCACCAGGTCGTTGCGCTGCTGCGGGTCCCAGTCGTGCAGGACGTGACCCAGGACCACCACGTCCGCGGTGGGCAGGTCGTCGGTGAAGAAGCTGCCGCCGTGGAACTCCAGCTTGCCGGCCAGGCCGAGCTCGGCCACCAGCTCCTTGGCGAAGGGCTCCATCTCCGGCAGGTCGAAGACGTGCCCGGCCAGGTGCGGCTGGGCCCGGACGATCTGCGAGGCGAGGTTGCCGCGGGCGCCGCCCACGTCCAGCACCGAGGCGTGGCCCGACCAGTCGTACGCCTCGATCAGCTGGGCGCCGAGCACGTTGGTGAAGGCGTCCATGCTGCCGATGAACTGGCGCAGGATCTCGGGGTTCTGGGTGACCTCGTCGTAGTGGCTGCCGGACTGCTGCTCGCCCGTCCGCAGCGCCTCGCCGAGCCGGCCCCAGGCCGGGTACAGGTTGCGGCTGGAGCGCAGCAGGAACCCGCCGATGAACTCCTCACCGCCGCGCACCAGGTGGCGGTCGGTGCCGGGCGCGTTGCGGTAGCGGCCGTCCTCGCGCTCGAGGATCTTCAGGGCGGTCAGCAGGTCCAGGAAGTCCTGGAGACCGCGCCCGTGCAGGGACAGCAGCTCCTTGATCTCCGCCACGCTCGCCGAGCCGCCTTCGGCACGGTGGAGGTGGCTGAACAGGTCCAGCTCGACTGCGGTGAGCAGGGCCTTGGCATCGCAGAAAGCGTTGCCCAGTCGCAGAATCCCGGCGGCAGTGCCGACGTCCGGGGCCTTGGTCGTCATCGGTGAGACTCCTTCCAGGACGCCTGACCTCCAGGCGCCGTACCGGTCGCCCAGACGCTGTCAGCGGCGCGTGGAGCGTCCCTTGAAGCTGCCTGGAGGCGCCGTGCGGGCACCGGCCCCGGGGTGGACCCGACCCGGATGCCATCGATCCTTGAGCCGTCGTCGGTACCTCTTTCGCAGTGCCGCGGATCGGCCCGCCTCCCCCGCGCACGGTTCGGTCTCGCGGGTCCGCGCCCGCCCACAACGAGGCATTGTTCATCGGTTCATGAGGGGACACGCATGTTTGACGTGAACATCCCTGTGTTGATCGTGGGAGCGGGGCCGGTGGGCCTCTCCACCGCCCTCTTCAGCGGGCGCCACGGGATCCGCACTCTGGTGCTCGAGAAGCGCGACGGCACGTCGCTGCTGCCCCGCGCCCCGGGCCTGCAGGCCCGCACGCTGGAGCTGTTCCGGGCCGCCGGCATCCACGCCGACATCCGGGCGCTCGAGATGGGCGACTCCCACCCCTACTTCGAGGGCGGGATCATCCAGGTCGAGAACTTCGCCAAGATCGACGACGCCGTCGTGCTGGAGTCGCCCTCGCTGGACGGCCCGACCGTCAGCCCCGAGCGGGTGATGGGCTGTGGCCAGGACCGGTACGAGAAGGTCCTGGTCGAGAAGGCCCGGGAGTTCGGCGCGGACGTCCGCTTCGGCACCCGCCTGGTGGAGTTCGAGCAGGACGACGAGGGCGTCACGGCGATCGCCGAGGAGAACGCCACCGGCAAGCGGTTCACCATCCGCGCCCAGTACCTGGTGGGCGGGGACGGCGCGAACAGCGCGGTCCGCCGCCACCTGGGTGTGGAGCGGGTCGGCCGCGGCACCGTCTTCAACGCCCTGAGCATCTACTTCAAGGCGCCGGAGCTGGAGGTCGTCCTCAAGGGACGCAAGTTCATCCTCTGCTACGCCACCGTCAACAACACCCTGATGGGCCTGTCCCGGCTGCACGGCTGCGACCCGTACCTGGCCGCGCCGCTGTACCACCCGGAGCTCGGCGAGAAGCCCGAGGACTTCACCGACGAGCGCTGCATCGAGATCGTCCGCGAGGCGGCCGGCACGCCGGACCTGGCCGTGGAGATCGTCGACAAGGTGCCGTGGCAGGGTGCCCAGCTGGTCGCGGACACCTTCCGCGCCAAGCGGGTCTTCCTGGCCGGCGACGCGGCCCACCTGCACCCGCCGGCCGGCGGGTTCGGTGCCAACACCGGTATCCACGACGCGCACAACCTGTCCTGGAAGCTGGCCGCGGTGCTCAAGGGCTGGGCCGGCGACGAGCTGCTCAACACCTACGACGCGGAGCGCCGCGCGGTCGGTGCGGCGATGGCCGCCCAGGCCATGGTCCGCAACCGGATCCGGCACGGCTACGCCACCGACCAGGACCGGGCCGAGATGGTGGACGACATCATCATCACCCTCGGCTACCGCTACGCCTCCTCCTCGATCACCAGCGACTCCACCGGGCCGGTGCTCTCCCCGGAGCTGGAGCTGCGCGGCGAGCCCGGCACCCGGGCACCGCACGTGTGGCTGGAGCGGGACGGCGAACTCATCTCCACCATCGACCTGTTCTGGGACTCCTTCGTGCTGCTCACCGACGCCTCCGGCGACGGCTGGGCGAAGGCCGCCGAGCAGGCCGCGGCCGAGCTCGGGGTCCCGCTGCGGGTCCACCGGGTGGGCGCGGACGCCGAGTTGCAGCCCAAGGACCGCGACTGGGCGGAGGCCTACGGCATCAAGGCGGGCGGCGCGGTGCTGGTGCGCCCGGACGCCTTCGTCGCCTGGCGCACCGACAGCGCGGACAGCGCGCCGGTGAGCGAGCTCGCCGGCGTGATCGCCCGCGCGGCGGGCCTGGACCCGGCGGTCGCCACCGCCTGATCCACCTCGCCACCTCGCCGTCACGCACGGCACGGCACGGCACAGCACAGCACCACGGGACCGCCAGGGGGCGGCCCGCTCCGGCGGACGGGGCGGGCCGCCCCTCGGTGCGTCCATCTCCGCCCGACCTACCCGCACGTCGTGTCACACGTACAACACCTCTGCACGAGAAAGGAGTTCACCTTGACCAGTACTCAGGCAGAAACGCTCTTCCTGGCCCTGGCCGTCGTCCTGGCGCTGGCCCGCCTGCTCGGCGCGGCGGCCCGGGCGATCGGCCAGCCGGCGGTCCTCGGCGAGATCCTCAGCGGAATCCTGATCGGCCCGACCTTCTTCCACGGCAACCTGGCCAAGCACCTGCTGCCGACCGCCGTGCTGCCCTACCTGGGCTCGCTGGCCGTGCTGGGCCTGGCCATCTTCATGTTCCTCACCGGCTACGAGCTGGAGCACGCCCTGCTGCGCAGCCAGGGTCGCACCGCGATCGGCGTGGCGGTCAGCGCCTTCGTGCTGCCCTTCGGGCTGGGCGTCCTGCTCGCCTTCCACCTGGCGGACGGCCACCACCTGCAGAGCAGGACCGGGTTCGTGCTCTTCCTGGGCGCGGCGATGGCGGTCACCGCCTTCCCGGTGCTGGCCCGCATCCTGGCCGACCGGAACATGATGCAGACCCGGATCGGCGGCATCTCGCTGGCCAGCGCGGCCACCTCCGACCTGCTGGCCTGGCTGTTGCTGGCGATCGTGGTGGTGGTCGCCGGCGGCCCGGCGCAGTGGCGCCTGGCCCTGGTGCCGGTCTACCTGGCGGTGCTGATCGGCGCGGTGCGCCCGGCCCTGCGCCGCATCCTGCGGGCCGCACCGGACGGCGCCGACGCCGCCCTGACCTCCGGGGCGGTGGCGGCCGTCCTGGGCGGCCTGATGCTCTCCTGCTGGGCCACCGAGTGGATGGGCCTGCACTACATCTTCGGCGCGTTCGTCTTCGGCGCCGCGCTGCCGCGCGGTGGCACCGAGCAGCTGCGCAGTGACGGGATCGTGGACAGCCTGCGCAACCTGGGCGTGGTCTTCCTGCTGCCGATCTTCTTCGTCACCGCGGGCCTCAAGGTCGACCTCTCGCACCTCGGTTCGCGCGGGCTGATCGACCTGGTGCTGATCCTGCTCACCGCGGTGACGGGCAAGGCGGTGGGGGCGTTCGCCGCCGCGCGGGCGCTGCGGATGCCGACCCGGGAGGCGGGCATCCTGGCCACGCTGCTCAACACGCGCGGCCTGACCGAGCTGGTCATCCTCTCGGTCGGCCTGCAACTGGGCGTGCTGGATCAGGAGTTGTATTCGCTGATGGTGGTGATGGCGGTGGTCACCACGTTCATGGCCGGCCCGATCCTGCGGGTGCTCTACCCCGACGCGCAGATCGAGCTGGACCGCACCGCGGCGGCCGCCGTGCGCACCAAGCAGCCGGCCACCGCCGCGGCCCGCTGAGCGGACCGACCAGGGGCCGGTAACGGGGGCGGCACAGGGCCGGCAGGGGAGCCGGCACGGGGGGCCGGAGGGCGGCACGGGATCGGCCGGGTCGCGCGGGTGGGGGCCGCGCGGGGGCCCCCGCGGGGCAGCGGG
>NZ_BAAALF010000117.1:0-6010 GCF_039528135.1 Kitasatospora nipponensis
GCACCTCCCCCCCCCCCCCCCCCCCGCCGCCAGGGCGGCGGCGAGCTCGACGTCGTGGCCGGTGGTCAGCATCTGCTCGGGGTAGTCGCAGCAGAGCAGGTCCGGCTGCTGCTTCGCCTCGTCCACCAGGCGGCGGATCCGGGCGCGCTTGGCCCGGGTGACCACGACGGGGTAGCGGGCGATCCCCAGGTGCCGGCCGCCCGATCCGTCGAGCAGCAGCGGACGGCCCATCAGCGTGTCGTCCGCGTGGGCGCCGAGGGCGACCGAGAGGTGCCCCAGGACGTTCAGCGCGACGCCGGGGGCGAGGTCGGACGCCAGCACCGCGGTGATCTTCCGGGCCCGGTAGTCGTAGGCGTCGCCGTCGCCGTCCGCCGCCCGCTCGGACCGTTCCTCGGACATGTCCCTCAACTCCCCTGTGCTCCGGGCCCGGTGCCGTGGCCTGCCGTGACGCTACCGGACCGGGGCGGCCGCGGGGGCCGGGTCCGGGGCGGGAGCCGCGGCATGCGCGCCGTAGAGCCCGTCCAGCTCGAGCTCCCGCAGCCGCCGGTAGTCGGCGGCCACCTGCCGCGGGTCGTCGGAGCTGAGGTAGACGTAGCCGGGCGAGGTGACCAGGTCCAGGGTCTGCACCACCGGCTCGCCCTCGGGGATGGTCAGCACCATGTCGAGGTAGGAGGGCAGCGCCCGCAGCCGGTCCCAGCCGGCGCCGCTCGGCACCACGCCCGCGCCGGGACTGATCAGGTTGACGTACCGCAACGTGGTGAGCCGCCGGGCGGCGGGCAGCGTCCCGTCCAGCACCCGGTGCGGCGCGGCGATCGCCTGCGCCAGCGCGTCCACCTGGTCGATGCCCAGGCAGCGCGAGATCACGTGCGGCAGCTGGGCCCCGCCGAGTCGGGCCGCGCACTCCACCAGCACCGGGCCGCGCGCCGTGAGCATCACCTCGGTGTGGGCGGCGCCGTTGCGGATCTCCAGCGCGTCGAGCACCGGCAGGACGTACGCGGCGAGCCGGCGGGCCGTCGGGTCGTCCAGGTCGAGCGGATAGTCGAAGTCGTTGATGGAGCGCCCACCCGGGGCCGGGCGCTTGTTGTAGCGCCAGATCTCCACCACGTGGTGGACCCCGTCGCGGGAGACCGTGTTGACGAAGTGCTCCGCGCCGTCGAGGAACTGCTGGGCCAGCACGGTGGTGTTGCGCAGTCCGAAGCGGTCGGTGTCCGCCAGGATCGCGGCGTGCGCCTCGCGGATCTGCGCGGCGGAGGAGCAGAAGTAGACGTTGTCGGTGCCCGCGCTGGCCACCGGCTTGAGCACCACCGGCGGCTCGCCCAGCTCCGCGGCCCACGCCACGGTCCGCTCGGCGTCCGCGCTGCTGAGGCTGGCCGCGGTGGGGATCCCGGCCGCGGCCACCGCCTCGACCATGGCGAACTTGTCGCGCCGGGCGGCCGGGTGGGTCATGCCGTTGCCGGGGGTGCCGAGTTCGCTGGAGAGCGCGTCGGCCAGCAGCACGCCGGACTCGGCGCCGGCCACCACGAACTCGACGCCCTCGGCGCGCAGCAGGGCGGCGGTCACCGCCGGGTCCGGGTCGGCGGCGAGGTCGACCGAGAAGTCCTGGGGGCGGTAGTCGAGGTGGACGTCGGGCGTCGCGGAGCGGACGTGGACGCACTCCACGCCGTGCCGGCGCAGCGCGGCGGGCAGGAACCGGGCGATGCCGTAGGCGTCGATCACGGCGCATGTCACAGCGGGTCTCCTTGGGAGGTCGCCTGCCGGTCGTCGTGGCCGGGCACCGGCGCAGGGACGGCGGGCGCGGGGACGGTGGGCGGGCCGGTCGGGCGGGGGCGTCGCAGCAGGCCGACGCCGACCAGCGCGGTGATGACGCAGATGCAGGCGAGCGTCAGCGGCGAGGGGGTGAGCCGGTGGTCGGGCAGTTGCAGCACGAAGGTGAAGAGCGGAGAGAGCGTGCACAGCAGCGAGGCGGTGACCGGCTCGGTGTGGCGCACCCCGGCCTGGATCAGGTAGAGCGGCAGCGCCACGCCGAGCGCGGCGAAGGGGGTCGCCGGCAGCAGCAGGGCGCCCGGGTCGGGGGCCGACTCGGTGCGGGCCACCGCCAGGGCCACCGCGATCAGCAGGAAGAAGCGCACCGACAGCACGACCTGCGGGCCGTGGCCGGCCTCGCTCAGCCGCTTGGAGCAGAGCACGTTGACCGTCGAGAAGACCCCGGAGACCAGGGTCAGCGCGATCCCCGCCAGCACCTGCCCGGCCGGCGCGTGACCCAGCCCGCCGCGGCCGGCCAACGCTCCCCAGAAGAGCACCAGCAGGCAGCCGAGGATCCCCACCGAGGCCCGGACCTCGCCGGCCGACGCGCGGGTGCCGCGCCGCATCAGCGGCCCGAGCAGCACCATGGCCGGCGGCCCCGCCGCGAGGACGGCCACGTTCACCACGGCGGGCTCCAGCAGTCGCAGCGCCTCCAGCATGGTCAGCCAGCCCACCGCGGTGGAGACGTTGATCGCCAGCACGTCGGCGCCGTTCGCCAGCAACGGGCGCAGCACCGCCCGCGGCCCGGCCCGCAGCACGGTGAGGGCCAGGAAGAACGCGGCAGTGAGCGAGAAGGCGAGGGCGGCGAAGCCGAACGGGCTGTGCGCCTGCAACTCCGCACCGAGGTAGACGTCCGCGGCGGCGCTGAGGGCCGCGAAGCCGACCAGGGGCGCCACGCCGCGCCAGATGCGCGTGCTCGGTGCGGAGTTGGCGCCCATCTCGACCGCTCCTCGGCTCGGGGCGCGCCGGTGCGCGCCCGCGACGACGGACTGTCATGAACGCTGCCATGCACACGGCGGCCAGGCAACCGTCGACCTTCCGATGTCCGAAACCCACCGCACGAGGTGGCTCGGATCGAGCCGTGCGGGAGGAGGGTCACTCGGCGGGGACGGGGCGGGGAACGGGAAGGGGCGGGCGGGCACGGGACGGGGACGCGGGGCCGCATGGGACGCGGGGCGACCGCCTCCGGGCAGGGAGCTGACGGACGGTCAGGCCGGCTGTCCCGGCCGGCGGCGGTGCCGGCGGACCAGGTCGGCGGCGGCGGGCGACCAGTGCGGGTGGTCGAAGGTGAAGCCGGCGTCGAGCAGCCGGCCGGGCACGACCCGGCGGCTCTTCAGCAGCAGTTCGGTGTCCGAGCGCAGCGCGAGGGCGCCCAGTTCGGCCATCCACCGAGTCGCGGGCAGGCCCACCGGCACGCCCCGGGCGGCGCGCAGCTCGCGCATGAAGGCGCGCTGGGGCAGCGGTTCGGGGGCGGCCAGGTTCACCGGACCGGTCAGCTCCTCCCGGTCGACCAGGAACTCCACCGCGCGGACGAAGTCGTGCTCGTGGATCCAGGACACGTACTGCCGGCCGCCGGCGACCGGGCCGCCCAGGCCGAGCCGGGCCATCCAGAGCAGGACGTCGAAGACCCCGCCCCGGTCGGGGCTCATCACCATCGCGCTGCGCAGCGCGACCTTGCGCGTGTGCGGGGTCGCCGCCTGCTGCTGGGCCCGCTCCCAGGCCCGGGCGATCTCCACGCTGAAGCCCCAGTAGTCCGGCACGCCGGCCTCGGCGCCCCCGACCACGCCGGTCGCCTCGTCGTTGGCGGCGTCGAAGCGGTGGGCGTAGACGGTGGCGGTGCTCATCTGCAGCCAGACCTTGGGCGGGCGGACGGCCGCGGCGATCGCCTCGCCGACGATCTCGGTCGACCGCACCCGCGAGTCCATCATGGCCCGCAGGTTGGCCTCGGTGTAGCGGCAGCTGACACTGCGCCCGGCCAGGTTGACCACGACGTCACTGCCGTCGATCTCCGCGGTCCACGGGCCCAGCCGTTCGCCGTCCCAGTGGACCTGCCGCTCCCCCACCGGCCGCCTGGTCAGCACCACGACCTGGTGGCCCGCCGCGGTCAGCGCACGGTCCAGGATGGTGCCGACCTGCCCGGTCCCACCCGGAATCACGATCTTCATGGCGCTCCCCCTCCGTAGGGGGGCAGCGTATCCCAGATAGTTGAACGCGTTCAAAAGAGGGTCGGAGGAACGGGCGGAGACAGCGGGCAGGTCGGGTCAGCGCCGCAGCGGTCAGCAGTCAGCAGTCAGCAGTCAGCAGTCAGCGCGGCGATCGGCTCGGGTCAGCGGGTGGCGGCGGCGAGAGCCTCCCGGATGGTGGCGATGTCGGCCTGGCGGCCCGGGTCCTCCGACATGGGCAGCTGAACGTCCTTCAGGTAGGGCAGCCCATAGGCCGGGGTGTCGGGCTGGAAGCGCCAGCTCTCGCTGAGCGGCCCCGCGTCCACCGCGTCGAAGCCGAGGGCGTCGAGCAGGGTGACGGCGTGCGCCTTGCCCGCGGCGTCGTCGCCCGCGATCGGCAGGGCGCTGCGGTCGGGGGCGCCGGCCGGGCGGGCCAGCGCGGTCAGGTGGCCGAAGTAGATGGTGTTGAAGGCCTTCACCACCCGGGCGCTGCCCAGGTGTTCCTGGAGGAGCTCGCTGCTGGTGGTCTCGCCCGAGTCGAGCCGGGCGAAGTGCCCGTCGCGGTCGGGGTAGTAGTTGTTGGTGTCCAGCACGGTGCGCCCGGCGAGCGGGGCCACGGGGACCTGGAGGTAGTTCTTCAGGGGGACCGTGACCACCACCCAGTCGCCGGCCTCACCCGCCTCCGCGGGGGTGGCCGCCCGGGCCCGCGGGCCGAGCTCGGCCACCAGGTCCGCCAGGGTCTCGGGGCCGCGCGAGTTGCTGAGCACCACGTCGATCCCGGCGCCCACCGCGAGCCGGGCCAGCGTGCCGCCGATGAGTCCACTGCCGATCAGTCCAAGAGTCGTCATGCAGGTGACAGTGCTCGCGGGGCCCCGGGTATTCCTGACCGACCGTCAATTTCACCCGTCCGGCCGTGCGGCACCGCGACCGGACGGCCGAGGACCCCACCGCCGGCCGCGGTGACGATCGGTGATATAGCTGATCGCATGAGCGATTCCCTCACCGCGGTGACCGTACGGATCACCGGACACGACGGCGACGAGATCGAGGCCTACCGGGCCCGACCGACGGGCGAGAACCGGCGCGGCGGCGTCGTCGTCCTGCACCACATGCCCGGTTACGACCGTGGCAGCAAGGAGATCGTCCGCCGGTTCGCCGAGCTCGGATACGACGCGATCTGCCCCAACCTGCACTTCCGCGAGGCCCCCGGGGCGGCGCCGGACGACGCGGCCGCCGTCTCCCGGGCGGCCGGCGGCGTGCCGGACGAGCGGCTGGTCGGCGACGTCGCGGCCGCGGCCGCCCACCTGCGCGCGCTGGACACCTCCAACGGGCGCGTCGGGGTGATCGGCTACTGCTCGGGCGGCCGGCAGGCCGTGCTGGCCGCCTGTCAGCTGGACCTGGACGCCGCCGTGGACTGCTACGGCGCGTTCGTCACCGGCACGCCGCCGGAGGGCTTCCCGCTGCGGGTGACCAACCTGGTCGACCAGCTGCCGGCCCTGCGCGCGCCGCTGCTGGGCCTGTTCGGCGGCGAGGACTCCTACCCCGGGCCCGAGCAGGTCGCCGAGCTGGAGCGGATCCTGACCGCGCACGGAAAGGAGCACGAGTTCCACAGCTACCCGGGCGCCGGGCACGGCTTCTTCTCCACCGACCGCCCGGCCTACCACGTGGCCGCGGCGAACGACGGCTGGGAGCGGATCGCCGCGTTCTACGGGAAGCACCTGGAGGCCTGAGGATGTGCACCTACCTGACCGTCAAGGACGTCGTCGACGGCAGCGCCAAGGGCCCGGGCGGCGCCTGGTTCCACGTCTCGGACGTGACGGTCTACTTCGACCACCCGGTGCACGCGATGGCCGAGCACACCGTCAACATCGACCTGGCCGACCCGAGCAAGGGCCCCGCGGCCCGGGTCGCCCTCGAGCTGACCGCCGACTCCGCCCGCCGGCTGGTGGCCGCGATCCAGCTGGCCCTGGACGCGGCGGCGGCCGAGCTGACCCTCTGACCCGGCGGCCGTCGAGGCGGCGGGCGCCGACCGGCCCACCGCCCCG
>NZ_BAAALF010000117.1:6020-26334 GCF_039528135.1 Kitasatospora nipponensis
ATCTCCGTCCCGGGGACGTCCCGGGCTACCCGCCGGCGAAGAGCAGTTCCACCAGCGTGCGGACCCCGAAGCCGCTCGCGCCGGCCACCCACTCGCCGTCCGGCCCGTCGCAGAGCGCGGTGCCCTGGATGTCCAGGTGCGCCCAGGGGACGTCCGGCGGCACGAACTCGCGCAGGAACAGGCCGGCCAGCAGCGCCGTGCCGTGCCGCACCCCGGTCGTGTAGTTGACCAGGTCGGCGATCCGTGAGCGCAGCCTGGGCCGGTAGGAGTCGGGCAGCGGCAGCGGCCAGTTGGGCTCGCCGGCCCGCTCCCCCGCCGCCCGCAGCCGCTCCAGCAGCCCGCCGTCGGTGCCCATCAGCGCGGCGATCCGCGGCCCCAGGGCCACCGCGGCCGCGTCCGTCAGGGTGGCCACGTCGACGATCGCGTCCGGACGGCTCTCACCGGCCAGCAGCAGCGCGTCGGCCAGGATCAGCCGGCCCTCGGCGTCGGCGTTGCGGACCTCGACCGTGGTGCCGTCGCGCATCCGCAGCACGTCGCCGATCCGGGTGGGGTCGGCGTTGGGCATGTTCTCGGTCAGCGGCAGCCAGGCGTCCACCGCGACCGGGCAGTCCAGTTCGCCCAGCACCGTCATGGCGGCGAGCACGGCCGCGGCTCCCGCCATGTCGGCCTTCATGTCGACCATCTGCGCGGTGGGCTTGAGCGACAGGCCGCCGGCGTCGAAGGTGACGCCCTTGCCGACCAGCGCGATCCGGCGCTGCGCCCCCGCCCGGCGGTAGCCCAGCCGCACCAGCCGCGGCGGCTCCAGCGAGCCGCGCGCCACCCCCAGCAGCCCGCCGAGCCGCTCCTGGCGGATCCGCTCGGTGCCCCAGACCTCGCAGCTCAGGCCGGCCGCCGCGGCGAACTCGGCGGCCGGCTCGGCGAACCGCCGCGGGGTGAGCGCCTGGCCGGGCTCGTTGACCAGGTCGCGGGCCAGCGACACCGCCTCCCCCAGCCGCCGGCCGGCCAGCAGCGCGGCCCGGGTGTCCGCCCGGTCCGGCGCGATCACGTCGACCAACTGGGTCACCGGGACCGGCTCGGCGCTGCGGTAGCGGGTGAAGCGGTAGCCGCCGAGCAGGAACCCCTCCACCAGGGCGGCGAGTTCGGGCCCGGGCGGCTGGACCGCGAGCCGCCGGTAGCCGCTGACCGCGCGGGCCAGTTCGGCGGCGGCGGTGCGCACCGCGCCGCGGTCCGGCTGCGCCTGCTCGCCGGTGCCCAGCAGGACGGTGGCCGGCTCGCCGGGGGCGCCCGGCAGGTGCAGCACCTGGCCGAGCGCGCCGTGGAAGCCGGCGCCGGCCAGGAACCCGGGCGACCAGGCGGTGGGCCGCTCGACGGCCCGCTCCGCCAGCACCACCGCGTCCACCTCGGGGTCGACCTTGGGCCGCAGCCGCCACTCGACCCGCGGCGGGCCCGCATCGGGCGTCGTGCTCATCGCGTCCACCCCGTTCGCCGCGCTCGCGCGCTCCTCGCGTTCACCGGTGCTCAACCCCGTTCAGTGGGCCCGGGCGGCGCGTCGGGCCGCTCCCCACGCCTCCAGGTCCGCCAGGTACCCCTCGGCCAGCTCGCCCATCGCGCCGCCCGCGCCCAGGGCCGCCCAGCCGCGGGCCACCGAGATCGCGTGCGGGTCCAGCCGCAGCGCCTGGAGGTAGCAGTCCTCGGCGAGCACCGGCTGTCCGGCCCGGGCGAAGCAGTCGGCGGCCGCCGCGTAGCCCAGCGCGGTGGAGACCGGGCCCAGCCGGGCGGTGCGCAGGTAGCTCGCGGCGGCCTCGCCGGGGCGGTCCCGCTTGAGCAGGCTCTCCGCCACCTCGATGTGCGTCTTGGGCTCGTACGGGTCGATGGCCAGCGCCTCGGTCACCAGCCGGTGCCCGGCCTCGTCCTCGCCGAAGGCGTACGCCTCCTTGGAGCGGCTCTCCAGGCAGGCCCGCAGGTTCTCCCGCTTGAGGAAGTCCTGGTAGGCGCCCTCGGCCGGCACCGCCCGGGCCAGCTCCTCCGCCCGGGTCATGTCGGCGGCCAGCAGGGCGCGGTCGCGCCGCAGGAACGGCACGTAGCTGACGCTGCGGAAGTGCCGGCTCTCCATCATCATCTTCTCGAACGGCGTGTACCGCGGGTCGGCCAGCAGCTCGGCCAGGCACTCCTCGGCGACCTTGCGCCAGCCGTCGGCCTCCTCCAGCGAGCGGGTCTCGCGGGCGTGGAAGACCACCGCGAAGACCGCGATGGTGAAGCGCAGCCGGACCGGGCAGGCCGGGTGCTCCGCGATCGCGAAGGAGTTGGTCGGGGCGGCCACCACGCGGCCCACCGAGTCCACGTAGCGCACCGTGTCCAGCCAGTGCTGCAGGCGCAGTTCGGCCGCGCCGGTGAGCCGATCGGCGGGCACCCGCGGGAGCAGCTCCAGCACCAGGCGGGTGAAGCCGAGCCGGTAGAGCACCACCGCGACCCGGTGCTGGTGCTCGACGTCGGCGCCGGCGAAGTCGGCCACCCAGGCGCAGAGCTGCTCCCAGGCGGGGGTGCGCAACGCGGCCGGCAGCTCGGCCGGGTGGCTCACCGCGAACTCGGCGAGCCCGGACTCGCGGATCAGGTTGCGCCGGAAGGCCGGTGGCATCAGCCGCTGCCAGTTCACCTCGGGCCGCGCGCCGGCTTCGGCGAACTCGTAGGCCAGCGTGGGCAGCTGGGCGTAGAGGCCGGGCGACCGGGAGGCGCCGAGGTTGAAGTACGAGGCGTACATCTGGTAGTGCCAGTTGGTCGCGTGGGGACGCTGCGGATCGCGCCGGGCGGCCCGCCGCACCACCGCCGCCAGCGGCTCGTCACCGTCCTCCTGGCAGGCGGTCAGCAGGCTGTCGCGGGTGAGGCCGGAGCGCGGCGCGGCGCGGAAGGCCCGCTCGGTTAGCACCCGGGCGAACTCGCGCTGCCCGGTGGCCCGGGCACAGTGGGCGCCGCGCAGCAGGGCGAAGGCCGTGCCGAACGGGCCGAGCCGGGCGGCGTGCAGGTAGCCGGCCAGCGCCTGCTCGTGCTCACCGCGGCGCTCGTGCACCTGCGCGGCCTGCATCCGGATCTTCACGCACCACGGGTCCAGCGCCACGCCCTCGGCCAGCGCCTCCCGCTCCCCCGCCTCGTCCTCCAGGCGCACCGCGATCTCCAGGCGCCGGTCGACCAGACGCCGGCGGGTCTCCAGCAGGACCGCCGCGTCGTCCGGGTCGTCGGGCGGCGCCGCCAGGTCCGCGACCTGGGCCGCGGTGGCCCGCAGCAGCGCCGCCGCGCCGGCGAAGTCCCGCTGCCGTTCGGCGTACATCACCTCGCGCAGGGCCAGGCGTGCGGTCAGGACGCCGTGCTCGAAGGGGCTCAGCTCGTCGGCCACCGCCGCGAGCAACTCCCGCGCCCGGCCCAGGTGCAGCCCGATGGCCGCGTCGTCGCCGGCGTGCCGGGCCAGCAGGTAGCCCCAGCCGGCCACCGCCAGCACGTGCGTGACGGTGGGCGCCGGCTGCTCCACCAGGGGGCGGTACGCCGCGACCGTGCGCTCCGAGAGGCCCTCGGCGGCGAACAGCGCGACCGCGCGGGCCACCTGCAGGCCGGCTCGCACCCGGTCGCGGCAGTGCGCCTCGTCCAGGTCGGTGGGCGCCACCTCCAGCACCGCGCGGTGCAGGCAGGCGGCGACCAGCCAGTGCGCCAGGCCGGTGCGGTCCACCGGGTCGAGGTCCGCGCGCTCGCGGTACGCCTGGGCCAGCCGTCGCCAGGACGGCGAGGCCAGCTCGTCGGGCAGCTCGGTGGGGTCGGCGACGCGGTAGGCGGTCAGCCGGGACTCCTCGACCAGCAGTTGGCGGTAGCTGGCCGGCATCGTCATGCCGAAGCGCAGCGCGTCGGGGCGGCGCTGCTCGAAGCGGTGCGCGGCCACCGGCACGGCGCGGGCCTGGAGGACGGTCGTCGGCGCCTGGGCGCCGTCGAAGTAGGGCCGGTGCACCTCGAAGGTCAGCCAGCTGGGCGCGTTCACGCCGACGATTCCGTGACTGCGCTCCCAGCGTTCCACCGCGGCATTCCCCTCTTGATGTTCCCGACATTCCCGGCACGCCGTCGGCCGAAATGCGCCCGCCGGCCGCAGGGGCCGCCGGGCGCATCCGTATCCGAATTGAACCGACCGGCCTGGATCAGGCCGCGTCGTCGATCAGACAGGTCCAGCAGTCGGCTGCGCCGGTGCTGATCTCGACCTCGTCCGCGAGCGACTCCCACGACTCGTAAGCCATATCGCAACTCCTTTCACTGAGGGTTACCGAGGGCCCTGCGACCGAATTCCGGAAGCCGGGCAGGTGGACACAAGCTAGGGCCACCGGCCAGGCCCGTCAAGGCTTGTAACCGGCCAGCGCGGCCAGCAGAAGATCCACTTCGCGGTCCGTGGTCCAGTAATGCGGGGAGATCCGCAGCATTCCGTCGGGGATGGATACCGAGATACCGCCGGCGGCCAATTCGTCGACCATTCGGACCAGGTCCGCCGGGCCCTTCGAAAAGCTGACGACGGGCGAGCACGGATCGCTCTCCCCAGGAATTGCCGAGGTGAAACCGAGTTCGACGGCGGCCGTCCTGATCCGCCCGGCCAGCGCCAGCGCGCGGGCCGCCACGGCGGTACTTCCGACCGATTCCAGCTCGGCCAGCACGGCCGCCAGTCCCGCCATCCCCAGCACGTCGTACATGCCGCCCTCGACCCGGGCGGCGCTCGCCCGTTCGGGCAGGTCGTAGCGCAGCCAGCCGGGTCCCTTGGAGACCTCCGCCGCGCCCTCGAACCCGAACCAGCCGGTGGGCGTCGAGTGCAGGAGTTCCAGCCGCTCGGCCCGGCAGTAGAAGATCCCGGTGCCGGGTGGTCCGCCGAGCCACTTGTGCGCGCCGGCCGCCAGGAAGTCCACCGGGGTGTCGGCGGTCGACAGCGGCAGCACCCCCAGGCTCTGCACCGCGTCCACGCTCACCAGCGCGCCGACCTCGGCCGCCAGCGCGCAGACCAGGTCCAGGTCGCAGCGGAAACCGGTGGCGAAGTTGACGTGGCTGACCGCGACCAGCCGGGTGGCCGGGGTGATCGCCGCGGCGATGTCGGCCGGCTGGTAACCGCCGTGGCGCATCGGCACCCAGGAGAGGGTGACGCCCTGGCGTTCGAGCCGTTGCCAGGGGCGGATGTTGGCCGGAAAGTCACGGTCGAAGAGGACCACCTGGTCGCCCGGCCGCCAGCGCAGGCCGTCCGCCACCAGGTGCACGCCGGTGGAGGTGTTGGGGACGAAGGCCACCTCCTGCGGGGTGCAGGCCAGCAGCCGGGCCGCCGAGCGGCGGGCCTCGGCGCGGGCGGCGAAGAGCGGCCCGATCCGGGCGCTGCCGTGCGGCAGGACGTCCTGCAGTCCGGCCCGCATGGCGTCGACCGCGACCGGGCGCAGCCGGCCGAAGCCGGCGTGGTCGAAGTAGGCGGGCTCGGGCGGCTCGGCGGCCCCGGGCGGAGAGTCGTCGGCGGCCGTCATGCGCCCACCTCGGCCCCTTCGTCCGCCGGCGCCGTGCGGGCCGCGCGCACCGCACGGACCGCCGGCACCGTCATCGCGGCCGCCACCAGCAGCGGCACCCCGTGCAGCAGCAGGACCCAGCGCGCCAGCCCGTCCGGGCGCAGCAGCGCGCTGGTGGCCAGCAGGCCGCCCATGAACCCGGCGTTGACCACGATCTGGGAGAGCCCGAAGACCCGCCCGCGCCGCTGGTCGGGCAGGCTCTGCAGGGACTGTTTGAAGGTGATCTCGCTCAGCGCGTCCCCCAGTCCGGCCAGCACCGCGAAGGAGAGCCGGCCCCACCAGCCCGAGGTCCAGAACACGCCGATGAAGCCGACCGACATGACGATGGTGGCCAGGCAGTAGACCACCCGCGGGCCCCGGTCGATGATCCGCTTGGCCAGCGGGCGCAGCACGAATCCGGCCAGCAGCAGGCCCACCGCCCAGCAGGACCAGACCGCGCCGGAGACCAGGGTCGGGTCGGCGGGGTGCAGCCGGCTGCCCAGGATCGGCAGACCGACGTTCTGCGAGGAGCTGCCGAAGGCGTCCAGGCCGCGCAGCACCACCAGCGGCACCAGCGCGGCGGCGACCAGCGCCGGCCAGCCCCCCGAGCGGTCGGTGCCGGGGCCGCCCGCGCCGTCGGGCTCGCGCAGCCGCAGCCGCAGGGTGAGCAGCACCAGGGCCGACAGCCCGTAGCTCGCGGCGTCCAGGGCGAAGACGCCGCGGAAGCCGACCCAGGGGACCAGCACGGTCGCCAGCGCCATGCCCACCATGAAGGCGACGCCCTTGAGGCCCGCCAGCGCGCTGTTCACCGCGCCGGTGCGCGGGCCGGCCAGCACCGGGGTGGCGGCGCCCAGGGTGCCCTCGAAGACCGAGCGGCCCAGGCCCACCAGCAGCACGGCGGGGTAGAGCCACCAGGTCTGCACGCGCTGCGGGAGGACGGCGAGGGTCGCCAGCAGCAGCAGGCGCAGCAGGTCGGCGCCGACCATCACCCGCAGCCGGTCCCAGCGGTCCCCGTAGCGGTGGCCGAGCCGGCCGCCGACGATCGCCCCGGTGTAGAGCGCCACGCTGACCAGGCCGGTGCGCAGGGTCGAACCGGTGCGGGCCCAGACGAAGACGGTCAGGCAGACGAAGTCCAGCGCGTAGCCGATGTCCGAGATGGTCTTGGCCGTGAGGAAGACGGCCAGGTCCCGCCGCGTCGCGGAGCCCTCGGCGCTGTCGTTGCCCGTCTGAACCACCCCATCGCCGCCGCTCCCGCCGCACTCTGCGTACCGACGGGCGCCATGCTCTCGTGCCGGCCCGTCCGGGACAAGGGGTCTGACGGTGCGTCCGTACAGCCGAGTGACGGGTGGACTGACGTGGGGTCAGCCGGGGCGGGTGGGACGAGCGGGCGGGTCGCGGTGGTCGGGCGGGCGGGTTACGGCGGTCGGGCGGGTCAGGTACCGCGTGGGCGCCGAGGTGACCGGCGGTCGGCGGCGTCGAACTCCGCCAGGGTCAGCGCGCCCGGCCGCAGCGCCAGCGCGAGGGCGTCGAGCACCTCGTCCGATAGGCCGCCCAGGGCGTCGGCGAGCTCCGTCAGGACGTCGCCGGTCAGCTCCGCCGCCACCTGCTCGACGGCGGTGCGCGGTCCCAGCTTGCTCACCGCGGCGGCCGCGCGGGAGGGGGTGAGCAGCGCGGCGGACTGCACCAGGAGCCAGGCCGGCACCCCGGCCGCGCCCTGCGGTGGCGGCAGGTAGGGCCGCGCTCCGGCGAAGCGCTCGTCCTCGGCGAAGGCCCGCTGCTTGACCTTGGCCACCGGACGCCCGGGTGCCGCGGCGCTCTCCGGCTCCGACCACGCGCCGGCCGGCTTGAGGACGTAGCCCTCGGCGAGGTTGTCCGCCAGCTCCGGCAGGGCGAGCAGGGCGGGGACCCGGGTGGGGAAGGCGGCGGGCAGCTCCTGGAGCCGGTGGAGCGGTCCACGGCCGAGCAGGGGCGCGCACAGCAGCCCGGCGGCGGCCGCGAGTTCACGCACCGTGCGGTCCGCGAGCCAGCACCGGCCGGTGGCGGTGGTGACGGCGGCGTCGAAGGGCAGCCAGAGCAGCCCGGGCGCGTACCAGACGCCCGTCTGCACGGGTTCGACGCCGGCCGCGGCGGGGACCGCCGGGTGCGGGTAGCAGCCGCCGGCCAGCTCGCCGTAGATCGTCACCTCCCCGCCGGCGCCGTGGGACGCGCGCAGCGCGGCGGCGAACCGGGCCGCGGCCACCGCCAGTTCCGGCCAGATCCGGCTCACGCCGAAGAAGCCGTCCAGCGCGTCGTCCGCCAGCAGGACGCGCCGCTTGGCCGGGCGGACCCCGCTCGCGTCGCAGACCACCGCGAAGTGCGCCCCGTGCACCTTCTCCGCCGCGACCCACTCGCGCGCACCGGGCACGGCGAGCTGCCCGCGCGCGGGGATCTTGGGGTAGGGCAGCAACGCGGACTGGGCTGCGGGTTCACCGGGCGCATCGGACACCCGAGGATCATCGGCGCCGAACCCGGCCGCGGGCAACCGGTATTGGGGCCCGCCCGGGGACCGGCCGGCAGCCCGGGTCGGGCGGGCCGGGTGGGCGTTGGCGCCGGCTCGCCGACCGGGCCATCCTGGAGGAGGCGCGGCCGGGCACCGGCCCGGACCGGGCCCAGCCGACGGAGGTGTGAAAACGATGGCCACCTTTATGGACGTCCACCACGGGATGACCGGGATCACGGCGGACCAGCTGGCCGCGGCCCACCAGGCCGACCTCGACATCGAGGCGTCCGAGAACGTGCAGTTCAAGCAGGCCTGGGCCGATCCGGCGTCCGGCACGGTCTACTGCCTGTCCGAGGCCCCGTCCGCGGACGCCATCCAGCGCGTCCACGAACGCGCCGGGCACAAGGCGGACGAGATCCACCCGGTGCCGTTGTCCGTCTGAGGCGGATCGCCGGGACCGGGACCGTCCTCCCGGCCCCGGCCCCGGTCCCGGTCCCGGGACCTGGGCCGATACCCGGTTGACGTCCAGGGTCACGCGCGGTTTGCTACGGCGATGAACGATCTTCGCATCGAACCGGTGACCGGCGAGGTCCTGGTCCGGGACTGGCGGCACGTCCACAACCTGATCATCCCCACCGATCCGCTCTCGCTCGACGAGGTGCGCGAGCGCAGCGGGATCAACCGGCTGGAGGTCGCCTACCTCGGCGACGTCCTGGTCGGCTGCTCGACGGTGCGACCGCCCGCCGGCGCGCAGGCGGTGGCGACCGTGATCGCGCGGGTGCTGCCCGCCCACCGGGGCCGGGGCTTCGGCGCGGCGATCTACGAGCGCGGCCTGGCGGTGGCGCGCGAGCTGGGTGCCGGCGCGGTCGAGACGATCGTGCTGGCCTCCAACGTGGACGGGGTGCGGTTCGCGCAGCGGCACGGGTTCACCGAGGTCTCCAGCGAGTTGCTGCCGGGCGACACCATCCCCTACCTCACCCTGCGACTCGGCTGACCCCGGGGCCCGTCCGGTCAGTGCCGGCGGGCCGCCAGCAGCAGCGCCACGTCGTCGGCGCGGTGCGGCGAGAGGTGGGCGGGGGCGATCACCCGGTCCGCCATCGCCTCCAGCGCCCGGGTCACCGAGGCGCGGGCCGCGCTCTCCCCCGCGGTGCCCGCAGCGGCGGCGGCGCTCTCGGCGGCCGCCGTGAAGGCGCTGTGCGCGAGCGTGCTGCGCAGCCGGTCGATCCCCGCGTCCAGCGAGGCCCCGGGCTCCTCCACCAGGCCGTCGGTGTAGAGCGCCAGCACGCCGCCGACCGGCAACTCCACCGCGCTGACCGGGTACCGGGCGTCCGGGTCGACGCCGAGCAGCGGACCGCCCTCCAGGTTCAGCAGTTCGGTGCGCCCGTCCGGCCGGCGCAGCAACGGGGGCAGGTGCCCGGCCCGCACCCCCTCCACCCGCCGCCCGCTCGGGTCGAAGCGCAGCAGCAGGCAGCTGGCCAGCAGTCCCGGATCGAGGTCGGCCAGCAGCCGGTTGGTGCTCGCCATCACCTGGCCGAGCGGGCCACCGACGCTCACGAAGGCGCGCACCGCCGAGCGCAGCTGTCCCATAAGCGCCGCGGCACTGACGTTGTGGCCCTCGACGTCCCCGATCACCAGGCAGAGCCCCTCGGCGGTGGTGACCACGTCGTACCAGTCGCCGCCGATCTCCATCCCCTGGGTGCCGGGCAGGTAGCGCGCCACGATCGCCAGCCCGGCGATCTCGGGCAGTCGGTGCGGCAGCAGCGCCTGCTGCAGGCCGCGGGCGACCTCGAACTCCGCGTCGTACAGCCGGGCCCGCTCCAGCGCCTGGGCGATGAACCCGGCCAGCGCGGTCAGCACCGCGCGCTCCTCGCTGGTGAAGGGGCGCGGGTGGTCGAAGCCGAGGATGCAGCTGCCCACCGGGTGGCCGGAGGCGATCAGCGGCAGGAAGGCCCAGGCGCCCATCTCGTCGCGGGCGATCCCGGGGTAGGCGGCGGTCAGCTCGCCCGCGGACTCGAAGAAGATCGGCGCCCCGGTGCTCAGCGTCTCGGCCCCGGGCAGGCGCGCACGCACCGGGGTGGCCTCGAACGGGTCCAGGAAGCCCTCGGGGTACCCGCGCTGGGCGACCAGGAACATCCGGCCCGCCTGCACCTGGTAGAGCGCCACCTCCTGGCCGCCGAAGGCCGGCAGGATCTGCTCGCTGACCGCGTCGCACACGTCGCGCACGCTCGCCGCCTCGGCCAGCGCGCCGGCCAGCTGCAGCAGGTGGTAGGTCGTTCCCGAGCCGGCCGCCACGGCCGGCGGCGCCTCCCGCAGCGCGGCCTGGTGTTCGCCGGGCGAGGCGGCGGCGGTGACCCGCCCGGTGATGCCCCGGGCGCCCGGGTAGAGCGCGAAGGCGAGCCAGTGGTCGGGCGGCCGGCAGGCCAGGAAGGCGGTGGGGCTGCGCGAGAAGACGGCGGCGCGGTAGCTGTGCTCGTAGGCAGGCTCGCCCAGCCAGGGCAGTTCCTCCCACGGCCGGTGCCCGAGCAACTGCTCGCGCCCGGTCCCCAGCAGCAGCTCGGCGCTGCGGTTCGCGTACTGCACCCGGCCCACCCCGTCGAGGGCGAAGACGCCCTCGCGCAGGCGTTCGGCCGCCGTCCCGGCCGCGCGGGCGCCGGTGGCGTCCACCACGGCGCCCACCACCCGCACCCCGTCGGCGCCACCCCGGGCGTGCACCTCCACGCTGCGCCCGCCCACGCCGCCGCGGTCCCCGATCCGCACCGAGCGGACCACGGCCTGGCCGGCGCGCAGCGCGACCCGGTCGGCGGCGTCGAAGAACGCGTCGAGCAGCCCGACGCGGCCACCGCCCTCGCCCGGGGCGAGGTCCAGCAGCGAGAAGAGGCGCCGGTCGCCGTCGAGCCGGCCGCTGGGGGGCCACCAGTCGAAGAGCTCGACGCGCACCGGCGCGCACTCCCCGGTGCCCAGGTCCACCGTCACCGGGCCGCCGTCGCCGTCGACCGCGGAGGCGGCGTCCTCGGGCAGTTCCGCCAGCGCGGCCGAGAGGCGGTTGGCCGCGGCGCGCAGGTAGCGCCGGGTGGCCGGCGGGAGCTCCTGGTCGAGGCTGGGCCAGAGCACCGAGAGCACCCCCGCCGGGCCGCCGGCGGCCGGGGTGTGGGCCGGGCCGGGGCCGGTCAGGAGGCCGGTGGCGGGGACGCTCGGGCCGCCCGAGCCGGTCGCGCTGCCCGGGCCGGTGATCGGCAGGCTGGCGGAGGCGAACTCGTACGGCAGGCCGATGGCGTCCTGCGGGAAGCGGCGCATCCGCTCCTCGGTCCCGGGGACGAAGACCGTCCGGCCGCTGCGGTACGCCAGCGCCGCCTGCAGGGGCCCGGAGACCGCCACCCGCCGGAAGGGGCCCAGCACCCCCGGGGGCAGCCCGGCCACCACGCTCAGCACCAGGGAGCGGCCGTCGGCCGAGGTCAGGTACACCAGGCCGCCGTGACCGTTCGCGCCCTCCACGGCCCGGCACAGCTCCGGGGCGACGACGCGCTGCAGGACGGCCGAAACTCCCGGGCAGACACGACCGTCGCGCGCTGCCCCGGCACCACCGGCCGCATTCGGGCCGGGCTCGCCCACCGGCACACCCGGACGCATTCTTTCTCTGTACGCCCCACCGCGCAGAGGTGTCAAACAGAGTGCGGCCGGTCGGGGGCGTCCTCGAACGCCCGCCGGGGCCGGTTCGGCGGCGCGCGGGACGCGGTCGACGGGCGTCCGGGGCGGGCCGCCGCACCCGACGGCGTGCCGCGTACCCGGCCCGGGGCCCGGTACACGGCAGGCCGGTGGTCGGCCGGCCTGCCCGGGCACCGAGCACCGAGCACCGAGCACCGGGCGGACAGCACCGGCCGGCCGCCGGACGTCCTGCTCCGACAGCCGGCCGGTCACCGCGAGAACCGGCCCGAAAGAGCCGGTGGAACTTCCCCCGTCATCACAACTCCGTTGGGGGACACACCATCTGACGGGCAGTCAGATCGATCGACGGCGAACCGGGCTGAACTCCGCCCCGATCCGCCCGTCGACCGACCCGCCGCCGGACCGAGCGTGTCACCCACCGCCCGTGCGGCGCGGACTACTTGCCACTCATCACCAGCGGCCGGTCGGCCACCTCGGCCGCCACGGCGGCTGGTCGGAACAGGGAGCCCAGGGCGAGGCTGCCGGGGCCGGCCACCGCGATCGCCAGGAAGACCCAGCAGAACAGCACCGAGAGCTCGCCGCCGTTCTGGATCGGCCAGAGCGCGTGCTGCTGGTGGACGGTGAAGTAGGCGTACGCCATCGAGCCCGAGCAGAGCAGTGCCGCGATCCGGGTGCCCAGCCCCAGCAGGACGAAGGCGCCGCCCACCAACTGGATGACGGCCGCCCACCAGCCCGGCCACTGCCCCACCGGCACGGTCTTGCCGCCGTGCCCGGTGACCAGTACCCCGAACAGCGCGGAGGCGCCGTGGCAGCAGAAGAGCAGTGCGGTGACGATCCGCAGCAGGCCCAGGACATGCGGTCTGATCAGCGCGGCGATCTCGTTGAACTTCAGGGTCATGACTCGCTCCTTGACTGATGACGAGGAAGAATCCGTGCGACCGTGCGCGGGCAGCCTCCAAGACCGCCCGGGCACCGTCGCACGCTGGGAGTACGCGGTCAACGCGGGCAGGGTTCAGCGCAGTTGCAAGAAGTTCGGGCAGCCTCACCAGGGCGGTGCGGCCCGGGCCGGCGCGCGGCCGCGGAGTCGACGGCGGATCAGATGTTCACGGACGCGCCCTTGTCCTGTCATTTTCTACGCGCGTATCCTCAGCCAGCCGAGTCCGTCGTGGGCCACGTCTACGCGGGTAACTCGAGCTCTTCGCCGAACCCTCTTCAAGGAGCCTCGTCCCGGTGCCCCACACTCCCTCCCCGCGCCGCTCCCGCCGTTCGCTGCTGCGCGCCGCCGTCCTGCCCAGCGCCGTCGCCGCCTCGCTGGTGCTCGCCCCGCTGCCGGCCGCCTTCGCCGCGGTCGCCGGCCCCACCGCTCCCGGCACCGTCCGGATCCACGACATCCAGGGCACCACCCGGGTCTCCCCGCTGGCCGGCCAGAGCGTCGAGGGCGTGCCCGGGATCGTCATCGGCGTGCGGACCTACGGCTCGTCCAAGGGCTTCTGGTTCCAGGACCCCAACCCGGACGCGGACCCGGCCACCAGCGAGGGCGTCTTCGTCTACACCGGCTCCACCCCCACCGTCGCGGTGGGTGACTCGGTGCTGGTCAGCGCCAAGGTGAGCGAGTACTACCCCGACTTCGCCGGCGGCTCGCAGTCGGTCACCGAGCTCTCCAAGCCCGCCGTCACGGTGCTCTCCTCGGGCAACGCGCTGCCCGCCGCCGTGGTGATCAGCGGCCGCAACGTGCCCGGCCACTACGCCCCGCCGACCACCACCGGCTCGATCGACGCGCTGACCCTGCAGCCGGAGAAGTACGCGCTCGACTTCTACGAGTCGCTCGAGGGCATGCGGGTCGAGGTGGACAACACCCGGGTGGTGGGTCCCACCGACGCCTACAGCGAGCTGTGGGTGGAGGCCGACAAGGGCGACCAGAAGAGCAAGCGCGGCGGGGCCCTCTACGAGGACTACCGCGAGCCCAACTCGGGCCGGGTGCAGATCCAGTCGCTGATCCCGCTGGCCCAGCAGGCCTTCCCCAAGGCCAACGTGGGCGACGAGCTGACCGGCGCCACGGTCGGCCCGCTGGACTACAACCAGTACGGCGGCTACACCCTGGTCGCCACCCAGCTGGGCGCCCTCCAGGACAACCACCTGCAGCGCGAGGTCACCCCGCAGGCGAGCGACCGCGAGGCCACCATCGCCACGTACAACGTGGAGAACCTCGCCCCCACCGACCCCGACAGCAAGTACGCGGGCCTGGCGCAGGGCGTGGTCACCAACCTGCGCTCGCCCGACGTGGTCACCCTGGAGGAGATCCAGGACAACAGCGGCGCCACCAACAACGGCGTGGTGGACGCGAGCGCCACCGTCGCCAAGTTCATCGCGGCGATCAAGGCGGCCGGCGGCCCGACCTACGACTGGCGCTCCATCAACCCGGTGGACGGCAAGGACGGCGGTCAGCCCGGCGGCAACATCCGCCAGGTCTTCCTCTTCAACCCGCAGCGGATCTCCTTCACCGACATACCCGGCGGCGACTCGACCACCGCCGTGGACGTCACCGGCACCGGTGAGGCCACCGCGCTGACCGCCTCCCCCGGCCGGATCGACCCGACCAACCCGGCCTGGAACGCCAGCCGCAAGCCGCTGGTGGGCCAGTTCAGCTTCCGCGGCAAGACGCTCTTCGTCATCGCCAACCACTTCGACGCCAAGCTCGGCGACCAGGGCATCGACAGCCGCTTCCAGGCGCCGACCCGCAGCTCCGAGGTGCAGCGCGTCCAGCAGGCCACCGTGGAGCAGGCGTTCGTCGCCAAGCTGCTGGCCGCCGACCCGCAGGCCCAGGTGGTCTCGCTCGGCGACTTCAACGACTACCAGTTCTCGCCCGCGCTCGCCACGCTGACCAAGGACGGCGTGCTGCGCGACCTGGTGAACGAGCTCCCCGAGACCGAGCAGTACTCCTACGTCTACCAGGGCAACTCGCAGGTGCTGGACCACATCCTGGTCAGCCCCGAGGTGGGCAGCGCCAAGTACGACGTGGTGCACATCAACAGCGAGTTCGCGGTGCAGTCCAGCGACCACGACCCGCAGGTGGTCCGCATCCGCCCGTGATCCGAGCGCCGGCGAAGGCGCGCAGCGCTCCCGGATGCTCCTCGCATCCGGCGAGCGCGGCGCGCCCGCGCGTGTGCCGGCGGGCCTGATCGGCGCGCCGGCGGCCCCGCGCCTCAGGCCAGCTTGCGCAACTCGCCCGCCAGCGCCGGCAGGACGTCCTGCGGCTCGCGGAAGGGGTGCAGTGCCGCCTGCCCGGCCGGGGTCCGCAGCCGGCCCGCCAGCCGGGCCGGCAGCACCACCGTGAAAAGCCGGCCGCGGCCGTCGAACCCCTCCACCAGCCAGGAAACCCAGGGGAGTTGGACGATGTTGGCCGGACTGAAGGCGACCGGGCGGTGCCCCTCGAAGGCGACGTCGTAGACCCCGAACCGGCTCCAGTTGGAGAAGGTGAAGGTCTTGCGCGCCGGGTTGAACCCCAGCGGCACGCACTCGCGCAGCCGGTCGCGCCCCACCCGGGCCAGGAACGCCCGGCTGCTGCGCAGGCTCAACTGTGACTGCGGGAAGGTCTCGATCGCCTCCCGCAACCGGACCGCGAGGTGCTCGGGTCCCTGCCCGGGCGGGCAGGGGAGCTGGATCTCGCCGAGCAGGTTGCCGAGCGCGCCGGCCGGCAGGCCGAGGAAGCCGCGCACGTTCACCGGCACGGTCAGCTCGCGCTCCTCGGCGTCCGCGGGGTCGTCCAACTGCCGGATCGCGCCGAGGACATGCGCGCAGAGCGCGTCGTTCGAGGAGAGCCAGCGCCCGGCCACCGCGCTGAAGTGCTCGCGCATCCGGTCGAGTTCGGGGGCGTCGAAGTAGACCTGTACGGTGCGGTTGGCCCGTCCTGCCGAGGCCACCTCCTGGGCCAGCAGCGCGGCCTCCGCCGGCTCCGGCAGCCGGAAGCCCGGTCGGCCCGAGTCGCTCGCGGGCAACGCCGCCTCCAGGAAGGCCTCGCGGTCCGCCACCAGGTGGACCCCGGGCGCCTCGGTTCCCTCCACCTCGGCCGACCAGCCGCGCATGAAGAGCGCGAAGGTCTGCACGTCGCCGACCGCGTGGTGCCAGGAGCAGCCCAGCGCCGTGCCGCCGTCCGTCAGCCGGCTCAACCGCACGGTGAAGAGCGGCAGGTCGCCGGTACGGGCCGCGGCGGCCTGGACGTGGTCCACGAAGCCGGAGGCGGTCAGGGTCATCCGGCCCATCGCGCCGGCCAGCGTCTCGGTGGCGTCCGCCAGCGTGACCGGGACCCCGGCGTCGTCACAGACGATCTGCAACTCCCCCTCCACCGTGCGCAGTCGGCCCGCGAAGAGCGGCACCCGGGCCAGCGCGCGGGCCAGCCCGTCCAGCAGCCGCTCCTCGTCCAGCGCGTGCGGGTAGAAGAAGACCACCGAGACCGGGAGGTCGGCGAGCATCACGTCCGACAGGTCGCAGCGCACCACCTGGCCCGAGGCGGTGCCGGCCCGCACCGTACGGACCGCACGCACGCCCGCCGCCGAGAGGGTTCCATCTGCTTCGCTCAACACGCCACACCCCAGGGATCCGAGAAGACCAGCACGAGAGAACACCGGTGCGGGGCACCGGTGCAGGGCAGGGGCGGGGAGCCGGCCCCGGTCGGGGAGACGGGCGATCGCTCGTATCCCGTCGGGGCCCTTCGAACGATAGGGCAGCCGCGGCCGGTGATCCAGTCCCCCGCGCGCCCGCCGTGACCGCAGGCGTGCGCGCCGCGCACGGAAGCGCGAGAGGGCTTGCGCGCGTGCCGTCAAGACCGCATCCCCTACGAGTGGAATCTCGACGAAAATGGCCATGCCAGAGCGAGGTGGCGGGCATCCTGGCGCATGTGACTGTGCAGACCGAGTTCGGGCCGCTGCCCACGCCTTCGGCGTCGGGACCACTGCCCTGCGCCTCCGAGGACACGCCGGTGCTCCCGGCCCCCCCGCGCATCGCCGCCGACCTCACCCGGGACCTGGGTGGCGCGGCCGGCGCGGTCCGTGCCATGCCCCCCTCCGGCGGCCCCCGGGCCGACGTCACCATCGCGGCCTACGCGGCGGTCGTCTGCACGGGAAGCAGCGCGGCCGACGCGCTGGAACAGGCCGCCCGGTGGTGCCGGCAGGCCCGGCAGGCCGAGATCCACGCGACCACCTGGGCCCGGATCCCGGGGCACCGGGAGGACCTGTGGGAGTACCAGCTGAGCCTGCAGGTCTCCTTCCCCGACCCGGAGACCGGCGAGCACAGCGCCCACACGCACCACGGCGCCCGACCGCGGTCCTGACCGCGCGGCGGCGGCCGGAGCCGTGATCGGGCGCCGGAACGGTGCTGCTCGGGGCCCGTGGGGTGCGGCACGGCCCGGCCGTGCCGCACCGGGCGCCGCGGGAGAACCGTCAGCCGTGGTGGTGGCGGACGGCGTCGGCCGCCAGCGAGATGACGTTCTTGGCCGCGTCCGCCCAGTTCGCGGTCCGCTCCTGCTGCGCCTGCGCCTCGACCTCCTCGCGGAGTTCGCGGATGTACGGGTCCTCGGGCTCGGACATGGTGGTGCTCCTCTCGCCGTGCGGTCAGGTGGCCGCCCCTTCACTGTGCGCGCCGTCCCGGCGGACCGGGAAGGGCTACCGGGGGACTGTGACAGAACCCCAATACTCCTGCGGGTCAAGGGGGTTGAGACTCGGCCTTCCGTTCGGGCGGACCGGCCGCTACTGTCCGGTAACAACGGTCCGCCGCAGCGGCGGACTCCCCTCGACCCCACCGGAGTGACCATGGCGGCGTCCAAGCGTTCGGTCCGACTGCTGAGCGGCCTCCTGCTGGGCGCCGGCGTCGCCCACTTCGCACGGCCCGCGCAGTTCGACGCCATCGTGCCCCGGGTGCTGCCCGGCCGGGCGCGCACCTGGACGTACGCCAGCGGCGTGGCCGAGCTCCTGTTCGGCGCCGCGCTGGCGGTGCCGCGCACCCGGCGCACCGGCGCACTCGCCGCGGCGGGGCTCTTCACGGCGGTCTTCCCCGCGAACGTCCAGATGGCCTACGACTGGCGCGACCGCCCGGCACCGCTGCGGGCCCTCGCGCTGGCCCGGCTGCCCCTGCAGGTGCCGCTGGCCCTCTGGGCGCTGCGGATCCACCGGGCCGAGCGCCCGAGCTGAGCGGCGCGGTGGCCGGCCGGCCCGGTTCGCCGGTGCTGCGCGGCCTCAGCGCGGGGTGCGGACCGTGACCGCCTGGGCCAGGTGGTCGGAGAGGAAGCCCGCGGCGCCCGAGGCCGTCGGCGCCCGGCCGGTGAGCAGCCGCTCGGCCGGGGTGACCGGGTAGCGGGCGGGGTCCGCGGCCACCAGGACGTAGTCGACCCGGTGGGCGCGCGCACCGGCGGGCAGCAGCTCGGCCTGGAAGGTGGGCAGGTCCGCCGCGGCGAACGGGTCCCGCCACCGGCCGCCCTCCAGCAGGGCCGGGTAGAGCGGGGAGGCGCTGGGCAGGTTGAAGTCACCGCTGACGAGCACCAGGTCCACGCCCGGGCCCGCCGCCCGCCGAAGCGCCTCCTGCACCCGCCGCAGCTGCTGGGCCTGCAGCGCCTCGTGCCGGTGGCCCGGCGACCAGTCCCCGTCCCGGTTGGCGGTCAGGTGGGCGTTGCCGACCAGGGTGCGGCGCCCGGCGACCTCGAAGGTCAGCACGCCCTGCAGGCAGGCGCCGGCCGCCAGCGCACCGCGGAAGACCCGGCCGCCGGCCCGCGGGCGGGTGCCGCGGAAGGAGGTGTAGCGGACCGCGCGCACCGGCGTCCGGGAGAGCGAGAGCAGTCCACCGGCGGGTCGGCCCAGCGGCCCGGGGCGGGCGGCCACGAACGGCAGGGACGGCAGGTGCGCCCGCAGCAGCCCGGCCAGCCCCGGCGCCCAGACCTCCTGGAAGTTCACCAGGTCGGGCTGTGCCTGCTCCAGGAGGCGGCAGAACCCGGCGACCCGCTCCCGCACCGGGCGCAGCGGGTGGCGCAGTCCGCAGCAGACGTTCAGCGAGGCCAGCGTGACGGCCTCGCCCTCCTCGGTCCCCATCGCCCCTCGCCTCCCCGGACCGGCCGGCCCCGTCGGACCCCTTGCGGCCCCTGCGGATCAGCCTCTCACGGTGGGGCCGGGGCTCGGTGAGGGCTCTACGCCATCACCGACCGGATCGCGTCGAGCAGTTGGTCCCGGCCCGGTTGCAGGGCGCGGTCCAGGTCGAGGGCGAAGGGCAGCACCGTGCCGTCCGGGCGGGTGACCCGGCGCGGCGGCGCGAGCAGCGGTACCGCCTCCACCGCGCTGGCCAGCACCTCGGCCGCGAAGCCGCAGCTGCGGTTGGCGTCGTCGAGCACCACCAGCCGTCCGGTGCGCCGCAGCGAGCGGGCCAGCGCCGGGAAGTCGAACGGGTACAGGGTGCGCGGGTCGAGGACCTCGACGTCCACCTCGCCGGCCAACTCCTGCGCCGCCCACAGCGCGTCGTGCACCAGGTGGCCGACGGCGACCACCGTGACGTCCCGGCCCGGGCGGCGGATGCGGGCCGAGCCGAGCGGGACCGGGCCGAGCGGGGCGGTGACGTCCTCGCGCACGCCCAGCGCGGCGGCGGGGGCGAAGAGCACCACCGGGTCGTCGTCCGCGATCGCCGAGGTCAGCAGCCCGTACGCGTCCGAGGGCGTGGCCGGCACCACCGTCTTGATGCCGACGTGCGCGAAGAGGCTGTACGGCTGGTCGGAGTGCTGCCCGGCCCAGCCCGCGCGGGAGCCCGATCCCGGCACCACCACGGTCAGCGACACCCGCGCCTGGCCGCCGGTCATCAGCGAGAACTTGTGGGCCTGGTTGGCCAGTTGCTCGAAGACCAGATACAGCAGCGAGGGGATCTGCAGCTCGATCACCGGGCGCCGCCCGGCCAGCGCTGCGCCGATGCCCACCGAGGTGAACGCCTGCTCCGAGAGCGGGGTGTCCACCACCCGCTGCGCCCCGAAGCGGGACTGCAGACCCAGGGTCATCCCCGCCAGGCCCGCTCCGACGTCCTCGCCGAAGACGCAGACCGCCTCGTCGGCGGCCAGCGCGTCGCCCAGCGCCCGGTTGAGCGCCTTGGTGTACGAGACCAGGCTCACCGCGCCCCCTCCCCCGCGCCCGCCGTGGCCACCACCGGCGCCTGGGCGTCCCAGCCCGGGCGCGGGCGCAGCCCCGTGGCGTACAGGTAGCGGTCCGCCTGCGCGACCGGTGGCACCTCGCCGGCGAGCGCGAACTCCGCCGCGGCGGCCAGCTGTTCGGCCACCTCGGCGTCGATCTGCGCGGCCCGGGGCAGGCCCGGGCGCAGCGCCTCCAGCGGGTCGCGGGCCTGCCAGGCGGCCAGCTCCGCCGCGCTGCGGTAGGAGAGTTTCATCCGCCGTTCCATCGTGTGGTGTCCCTCGAAGCGGTAGGTCAGGCACTCCAGGAAGGAGGGGCCGCCGCCCGCGCGCGCCCGGCCGACCGCCTCGGCGGTGGCGGCGCGCACCGCCTCGACGTCCATGCCGTCCACCGTGACCGCCGGGATGCCGAAGGCGGCCGCCAGGCCGGTGGCGCTGCCGGCCACCGCCGTGTGCGCCGGCAGGGTGGTCGCGTAGCCGTTGTTCTCG
>NZ_BAAALF010000118.1:0-7714 GCF_039528135.1 Kitasatospora nipponensis
CGGCCGCGGGGGGGGGGGGGGGGGGGGGGGGGGGGGCGGGCGCGGGCGCCTCGCCGGCCGGTGCGACGGCGGGCTCGCCCGCCGCTCCACCGGCAGCCGGTTCGCCCTGGGTGTACCAGGACGGGGGAGTGTAGTCGGGTGCGTCGGACCAGTCGTCGTCGTCCTCCGCCGCCGCGTTGTCGCCGACGTAGACGCCGTCCCGATCGCTGCTCACCTTGGGCTCCCTCGTGTTCGCCGCCGCTGTTCGCGGTGCGGTAGGCACAAGACTAGAACCTGCACCCGTCGCGGTTCACTGCACCGTCGGGTCTCGGCCGCCCGCGACCGCGCGCGGGGCGCCGGACCGCCCGAGGTCAGCGCGCCGGGCGGGCCCGGTCCGGGCCGGTGGCCGGTCGCCGGGGAGAGTGACGGGCAAGGTGCTGGGCAGGGTCGACGGGCGCCGGCCGGCGCCCGTCCCCGGCCGCCCGCGGTCAGTCGACCCGGCGGGCCGGTCCCAGTAGTTGGTGCTCGGCGTTGCCGGGCGCCATCCGCACGTACTGGCGCCGGATCCGGGTGGACCACAGCGTCATGTCCTCGCCCAGCGTCGGCAGCGCGGCGACGTCCTGCCCGCCGAACGAGAGCACCCGCCCGATCAGCTCGGCCTCCTGCGGGGCGACCCGCTGCACGCCGACCAGGTCGGCGGCGTTCAGCACCCGGGTCGCGTTGGGGCCCAGGAACGGCAGCACGGTCAGGGTGGACTGCCAGGGGGTGGCCGAGAGCCGGCTGCGCGGCGGGCGCGGCCCGAGGTCGCGCACCACGAGCACCGGGGCCGAGACCGAGGCGCCCTGCGCGCCGAGCCGGCCGATCTGGTGCACGGTCAGGCAGGGCTGCCCGCCGCCGGCGGCCTGCGCCAGCAGCGACCAGTACTGCGGACGGGCGGTCTCCACGGCCACCCGGGCGCCGGTCGCCGCCGCCCGCAGCGCGATCACCTGGGCCGTCCAGATCCCGCCGACCAGCACCACGTCGTACGCGCTGGGGCGGAAGAGGCCCAGCACCGCGGGGCGCTGGTCGCGGTCCTCGCCGATCAGCACGCCGTCGTCGCCGACCGGGAAGGAGAGCGCGCCGAGTTCCTCGGGCCCGAGCACGTGCCGCTCGCGGCGCGGGCCGCGCAGGCCGAAGCCGGCCCGGATCCGGGCGACGGCGCGCCCCTGCTCGGCGGGCGCCTGCTGGGGGCCCGTGGAGTAGGTCTGGTAGGCCATCAGGTGGTCCCTCCGAGCGGCAGGGTGGCGAGCACGCCGGGCGCCTGCTCCTGGTCGAGCCGGGCCAGGCCCAGGCCGGCGCTCTGCGCGCGCTGTTCCAGCTGCCGGCCGAACTGGTCGACGTCGTTCTCGCTGCGCGCCACCACCCGCACGTGTCCGGTGATCGCCACCGAACCGCCGGTGCCCGGGCGGGCGGTGAGGCTGAAGGCGCTGGCCAGCCCGGGCGTGCCGGTGAGCAGGTTGACCAGTTCGGGGGCCGCGATCCGGCCCGGGGCGCCGCCCGGGCGGCTGAGCTGGGGCCACCGGGCGATCCAGTAGGTGGCGTGGAAGCGGTCGTCCACCCGCCAGTACCGGCTGCTCTCCTGGGTCCTGCGGGTGGTGCCGCCGCTGCCGTTGCCGGTGCCCTGGCGTCCGGCGGTGGCCAGCGGGTTGGCGCAGGTCGCGATGGAGAGCGCGCCGATCAGCTCCCGCTCGTCCAGCGCGGTCGCGGTGAAGCCGGCGCCGTTCAGCCGGCCGGCCAGCTGGTCGGTGACCCGCTGCAGCGCCTTGCGGGCGCCCTCCTCGCCGCCGCCGCGCGCCAGCACCGCGGTCGCCGCGCGCTCCGGGTCGAGCTTGAGGGCGACCCAGGTCAGGCGCAGCGCGGGCGTGTTGAGGCCCTCCGGCAGCTCCTGGTAGGCCCGGGTGGCCAGGGCCTGCTCGGGCAGGTGCGGGGCCGGGGCGGGCTGGGTGTGCTGGACCAGCTGGACCGACTCCAGCGCGATGTCGTCGACCCGCAGCGCCGAGCAGAGGACGTCCAGCGGCAGCGGCAGCGCGGTGCGCATCGGCCGCAGCGGCTGGTCCTTGGCCTGCACCAGCAGGACCGAGGTCAGGAAGGTGCCGTCGCCGATCATGCCGGTCTCGCGGCGCACCGGGCGCCCGGCGCCCAGGTCGATCTCGGTGGCGTGGGTGCAGGTGCGCAGCGCGGGCTCCAGCTCCAGCGCGGGCGCCAGGCCCGGGTCGGTGCCGGGCGGCGGGAGGTTGAGCGGCGACTCGCGCCGGCGCCGTCGCGAGGCCGCGCGGATCCGCACCGCCTCGGTCAGGGTGCGCC
Source organism: Kitasatospora nipponensis (assembly GCF_039528135.1). NCBI lineage: Bacteria > Bacillati > Actinomycetota > Actinomycetes > Kitasatosporales > Streptomycetaceae > Kitasatospora > Kitasatospora nipponensis. Next base: position 2,323 of record NZ_BAAALF010000118.1, read on the forward strand.
CGCGGACCGGGACCAGGGCCAGCACCAGCAGCAGCACGGCCGGTACCGCGAACGCCCCGGCCATCGCCCGGTTGATCGTCCAGCCCACGGCCACCAGGGCCGCCGCGATCTCGATCAGGATCAGCTGCTGCGCCTGCAGGCGCCCGCCGAGCAGGCCGGGTCGGGGGTGCACCTTGACCGGGACCGGGCCCGCGGCGTCGGCCCGGGGCGCCCGTTCGCCGCCCCGCCGCCCGGAGTCGGCCCGCGAGCCGCCGCCTCCCCTGCCCTGCGCTGTCCTGCGTCGCCCTGGCGCGGTCTGGCTTGGCATCCCCCGAGTGACCCTCTCTGATCAACTGTCACGGCCCGGTTGGCCGGGCCCGCGACGGTACCCGTACCGTACTCACCGTCTGCCGCATCGTAGAGGGTTGGCCGGGTCCGACGGCTGGCGGGTGGCAGACTCCTACGGCCATCACGGGGATGTGGGCCGGGTGGGCGCGCGGCGAGCGGGCGACATCACGTCACAGGGGAGAAGACGAGCATGGCATCACGCCGGGACGAGCTGAACGCCTACACGTTCGCGCGCAAGCGCACCGTGGGCGCCTTCCTGCAGCCCAGCGGCGGCGGCAGCGACGAGGACGCGCCGCGCCCGGTCCGCGCGGTGGTGCCCTCCCTGGTGGTGGCCTCGCTGATCGTGGCCGGCTGCGGCCTGTGGGGGCTGCTCAAGCCCAGCGCGCCGACGGGCTGGGACAACGGCAAGAACGTGATCCTGGGCAAGGACTCGGCGACCCGGTACGTGGTGCTGCCCGGCGACCACGGCGACAAGACGCTCTACCCGGTGCTGAACATGGCCTCGGCGAAGCTGGTGCTGCCGGCCGACTCCTCGGTGGTCATCGTGGACGACTCGGTGCTCGACAACTACAAGAACCACGGCCCCACCATCGGGATCCCCTACGCGCCCGACAAGCTGCCCAAGGCCGCCGACGCGGGCAAGTCCAAGAAGTGGTCGGTCTGCGACCGGCCCGGTGCCGACGACCAGCACCCCAACCAGGGCCTGTTCGTGGCGGCGGGGCCCGATGCGGACATGCTGGCCAGGCCGGGCCTGGTGCTGGCCGGCGCCCAGTCGCTCTTCGTGCAGGAGGTCGGCAAGAACGGCACCGACGGGGTGCAGTACCTGGTCGACCCGCAGGGCCGCAAGCACGTCATCGGCACCCCGCAGATGGCCGAGGGCGACCTGCGGGCGCTGCGGATCGCGCTGTTCGGCACCCAGCCCAAGCCCGAGCGGGTCACCGACGACTGGCTGGGCACCTTGCAGGACGGCTCCCCGATCACCTTCCCGCAGGTGCCGGGGCTGACCGCGACCAAGACCCCCTCCACCGTGCAACTCTCCGACCAGACGCAGCGCTTCGTGGGCCGGCTGGTGACCTCGGGGGACGCCTACTACGTGGTCGGCAAGGACCGCCTCTACCAGGTGACGCCCTTCCAGGCCGAGTTGATCCGGCAGAACCCGCTGACCGCGATCGCCTACGACAACGGCGCTCCGAAGTTCGCCGAGATCACCCCGGCCGACAACTCGCGCTACACGCAGGACTTCGACAGCAGCGGCCCGCTCGCCAAGCCCGCCGACTGGCCGCCGGCCAAGCCCAGCACGCCGGTCAACGGCCCGGACGCGGCCGGCGGGCGCACCGTGGTCTGCAGCACCTTCGACGGGATGAACGGCGACACCGTGCTGCGCAGCGTCTGGGCCGGCCAGAACTTCCCGGCGCAGTTCACCGCGGGCACCGCCACCGCCCATGTGAGCCCCGGGCACGGGCTGTTCTACCGGGCGATGGACGCCTCCGCGCAGGGCTCGGGCAGCGACTACCTGCTCACCGAGACCGGGCTGCGCTACTGGGTGCCCACCACCAGCGAGGGCAAGGCGCCGGCGACCGGGGCCAGCCCCGACCCCGCGGGCTCCCAGCCGGCGACCGACGAGGCACGGGCCAGGCTCGGCTACAAGGACACCCCGCCGGTGCCGGTGCCCAAGCAGTGGTCCGACCTGGTGCCGGCCGGCCCGGTGCTGAACACCAAGACCGCGACCCAGGCGCAGAACTCCTGACCCGTGGTCAGCAGCCGGTTGCCGCCCGGTCATGCTCCGGTAACCAATCGGCGCCCGGTGTTGGGCCGGTCACTGCCGGCGGCTAGAGTGATATGGGCATCACACCAGTGGTGCCGTTCGGCCCGGACCGGGTGACCGGCCCGTCCGAACAGGTCTGTCTCATGGGGGACGGTGGAATATGGCTGGTCAGTTCACGACGACCGCTGAGGAGATGCACGCCTTCTCGGCGAAGATCGCCGAGGTGAACGCGCAGGTCCAGGGCGAGCTCACGAAGCTCAACTCGCTTGTCGAGACGATCACTTCGGGCTGGCAGGGCGCAGCCGCCACCGCGTACCACCAGCTCCAGGCCCGGTGGAACGAGGACGCGACCGCACTGAACAAGGTGCTGGACGAGATCAAGCAGGCGATCGACGCCACCACCAAGCAGTACTCCGCCACCGAAGAGCAGCAGCGCTCGTCGCTCACCGGCGTCTCCGGCGCCTGACCCTCACGGGTCCCGCAGCGTAGATCGTGGGGCGCCCCAGGACGGGACGCCCCTCGCCCACCTCTTCACCACAAGGAGTCAGCATGTCCGATGGCCACATCCTCGTTACTTTCGGCACCATCCAGGACGCCGGCCAGGAGGTGCGCAGCACCGCCACCCGGATCCAGCAGCAGCTGGACGACCTGAAGGCCGGCGTCACCCGGATCGCCAGCTCGTGGTCCGGCGCGGCGCAGGAGGGCTACCAGGCCCGCCAGGCCATCTGGGACCAGAAGGCGGCCGACCTGCACAGCACGCTGAACCAGATCGCCGCCGCGCTGGACAACGCGCACGAGAGCTACACCAGCACCGAGCGCTCCAACGCGGCCATCTGGAGCAACTGAGCCGCGGCCCCGCACGGGGCGGCGAGTGACCATGTGCGGGGCGGGCGTCCGGGACCGGACGCCCGCCCCGCGCTGTCGGTCCCGCGGGGGGACCGGCTGACCGGCCGAGCGAGTCGTAGGGGTGGACAGTGTCGTTGGGGCGATGGGGCAGGGCCGCCGCAGGTGCCGCCGCGCTGGGTGTGCTGGCCGCGACGGCCACCGTCCCGGCGTACGCCGCGGATCCGTCGGGCGGGACCCACTGGTCCCCGCTGAGCGTCTCCTCCGCCGGGGACTGCCCGTTCCCCGCGAAGGTCGTGTCGGCCACCCCCTGGGCACTGCAGCGGGTGCTGCTCGACCAGCTCTGGCAGAACGGCACGGTCACCGGCAAGGGCGTCACGGTGGCGGTGATCGACACCGGTGTGGACAACAGCAACCCGCAGCTGGCCGACAAGGTCGTCAACGGCGGCTCGCTACTGGTGGACAAGAACAACAACAACCAGAAGGTCCCCGGCGACGGCACCACCGACACGGTCGGCCACGGCACCAAGGTCGCCGGCATCATCGCGGCCCGGCACCGCGACGGCATCGGGTTCGTCGGGCTCGCGCCGGACGCGATGATCTACTCGATCCGGCAGAACGACGACGCCGGCAGCGGTGACGTGGGCACCCTGATCCAGGCGATCTACGCGGCCGTGCAGGCCCACGTCCAGGTCATCAACATCTCCCAGGACGTCCGCGGCACCACCGACAACGGCGCCTTCGGCGGCAGCGACGACCTGCGCCGCGCCGTCGAGGCGGCCGAGGCCCAGAACGTGGTGGTGGTCGCGGCCTCCGGCAACGACGGCCAGGAGGGTCCGACCTACCCCGCCGCCTACCCCACCGTGCTCGCGGTGGGCGCCTCCGACCGCAACAACGAGCGGGCCTCGTTCTCCGAGTACGGCGACTTCGTCAAGGTGGCCGCGCCGGGCGTCGACATGCTCTCCACCGTCCCGGTCGGCGGCCAGTGCGTCGACAACGGCACCAGCTTCGCCACCCCGTACGTGGCGGCGGTGGCCGCGCTGCTGCGCGGCGAGCACCCCGACTGGACGGCCCGGCAGATCCGGGCCCGGATCGAGCAGACCGCGCAGCGCACCGAGCGCGGGCCCAACAAGTACATCGGCTGGGGTGTGGTCGACCCGGTGAAGGCGGTCACCGACACCGCGCCGCCGGCCGACGCCGCGGTCCCGGACAGCCCCGTCCAGCTGGCCGGCGCGCCGATCCGGCCGCAGCCGCTGGGGCTCGGCGAGACCCAGGCCGACCGTGACCGGCGCACCGCCACCTACGTGCTGGCCTCGGCCGCGCTCGCCGTCGCGCTGATCTTCGGCGCCACCGTGGTGCTGCGCGACCACCGTCGCCGGCGCGCGCTCTGAGCGCTCCCGGATCCGCCACGATCCACCTGTAACATCGTCGGCTCCCCGCCGCGTCATTGAGGAGTCAGGGTGACGTGAGCGGGGGAGCGGACGTGGTGTGGAGCAGTGCGGCGCGTGAGGCCAGGGAAGCCGAGTACCTGGAGTTCGCCGCCGGCCGGGCCGGTCACCTCTACCGTTCGGCGTGCCTGCTGACCGGCGGGGACACGCACTTCGCCGAGGACCTGGTCCAGGAGACGCTGGGCCGGATGTACGTGCTGTGGCGGCGGTCGGCCTGGTCCACGGGGGTGGCCAGGATCGACAACCCCGCCGCGTACGCGCACACCGTGCTGGTGCGCGCCTTCCTGACGCACCAGCGCCGCCGCAGCAGCACCGAGCGCCCGGTCGGTGAGCTGCCGGAGGCGCCGGCCCGCGCGGGCGACCCGGAGCTGCGGCTGACCCTGCTGGACGCGCTGGCCCGGCTCTCCGAGCGGGACCGGGCGGTGCTGATCCTGCGCTACTGGGAGGACCGCAGCGTGGAGGAGACGGCGGAGGCCCTGCGGGCCAGCCCGGGGGCCGTCCGCACCCAGAGCACCCGGGCGCTGGCCCGCCTACGGGCCGTCCTGGGCGACACCTTCGTCGCGACGGACGCCGCCTGAGCCGCGCCGAGCATCCCGCGCACCGGTCCACCGACCCGCCCACCGACCCACCAACCGAGCACGCCCGCGAGAGACGGTGATCACGCATGCCCGCAGACCCGCAGTCCCACGGCCCGATCGAGGACGACGACCTGATCAGCGCGCTCGGCCAGGCCGGCGAGGCGTTCACCTCCGCCCCCGAGCCCCTGGTGGCCGGCGGCCTGGAGTTCGGCCGCAGGCTGCGCCGCCGTCGGCTGGCCGCCGTGTCGGGCGGCGCCGCGGTGCTGGTCGCCCTCGGCGCCGGCGGCATCCTGGCGGGCACCCTGGCCGCCCCGGCGCACCCCGCGGCGAGGGTGGCCGCCGCTCCGGCCGCCACCTTCAGCGGCCTGCCGAGCCCGAGCCCGAGCCCGAGCACGCCGGCGGCCGGCGCCGCCGGGGCGCCGGAGCGGATC
>NZ_BAAALF010000118.1:7724-26166 GCF_039528135.1 Kitasatospora nipponensis
CCCGGCCCCCAGCCCGCCCCCCACGGACGCCGGCCCCGCCGGGCCCTCGACCACCGGCGCCGCCTCCCCCGGCACCGCACCGGCGGTCGGCAAGGACCAGCTGCTGGCCTCGTTGAAGGGCCTGCTGCCGCCCGGCAAGGTCAGCCAGGAGGAGGCCAGCGGGACCGACGGGGGCGCCAGGGCCCTGCCGCCCCACGCCGACGTGGTCCTCGACGACGGCCACGGCGCGGCGGTGATCAGCATCGGCTTCACCCGGTACGCGCCCGGTGGCGGCACGGACTTCGCCGCGTGTCCGGACGCGACCCTGGTGCCGGTCGACGCCTGCACCGCCAGCACGCTGGCCGACGGCTCCACGCTGGTCCTGCTGCAGGGCTACGAGTACCCCGACCGGCACGTGCCCACCAAGCGCTGGGACGCCATGCTGCTGCACCCCGACGGCGGCCTGGTGACCCTCACCGAGTGGAACGCGCCGGCCGAGAAGGACGCCGCGGTCACCCGCGACGAGCCGCCGCTGACCCTCGCGCAGCTCACCGCCGTGGTCGGCGACCCCAAGGCCTGGGACCCGGTGCTGGCCGGCCTGCCGGCGCCGGCGCCGGTCACCGAGCAGCGGCTCGGCATGACCCGCCAGGAGATGATCACCGTGCTGCCCACCCTGCTGCCGGCCGGGCTGAGCACGGCCGGCGCCGACGGCCAGGACGGCTACACCCACCTGACGGTCGACGACGGCAAGGGCGCCAGCCTGGTCGAGGTCAACGCCGACGACCTGGGCCGGCGCGACGCCGACCCGCAGGCGCTGCTCGGCCCCGGGGACGTCAGCGTGCTGCCCGACGGCAGCCACCTGGTCGTCAACCGCAACGCGGACAGCGGCGGCAAGGGGGGCTCGGGCATCGTGCGCTGGACGGTCGCGGTGGTGCGCCCGGACGGCACCCGGGTGGTGGTGGCCGCCACCAACAGCGCGGCCGCCCGCCTGAACGCCACCCGGGCCACCCCGGCGCTGACCGTCGAGCAGATGCAGGCGATCGCCACCAGCCCGGCCTGGCACCTGCACCCGATCACCAGCACCCACTAGACCCCGCACGCACCTCGGCCCGGACACCCCCCAGCGGGTGTCCGGGCCGAGTCGCGTGCGGCGGTGCGGGGTCAGACCTGCTCGTCCTCGGGCAGCGTGATCACCCAGCGCGAGTCCTGGCGCGGGCGCAGGTAGAAGACCCAGTAGAGCGAGGCGGCGGCGGTGATGGCCGCGGTCCAGATCAGCGCGGTGGTGTCCAGCTGCGTCATCACGTAGACCAGCGCGACCACCAGCAGGGCGGGCAGCACCGGCCAGAGCGGCTGGCGCCAGGCCGGGGCGTCCTTGTGGGCGCCGCGGCGCGAGAAGAGCGCGGCGACGGCGACCAGCAGGTAGAGCGCGGCCACCGAGACGCCGGTGACGTTCATCAGCAGGTCGAGCTTGGCGAAGCACAGGGCGGCGCCGGGGATGCCGACCGCCAGGGTGGAGACCCAGGGGGCGTTGAAGCGGTTCAGGGTGCCGAAGGCCTTGTTGACCGGCTCGGGCCAGGCCTTGTCGCGGCCGGAGGAGAAGAGCACCCGGGAGTTCTGGATCACCATGACGATGCCGGCGTTGATGATCGCCAGCGCGATGCACAGGCTGATGAAGGTGCCCAGCGCCGAGTTGCTCCAGCCGGCCACCATGGCCGAGATGTCGCCACCGGTCAGAGTCGCCAGGTCGGGGGCGCCCAGGGTGATCGCGATCACCGGGAGCAGGATGACGACCACCGACAGGGCCAGCGTCCACAGCACGGTGCGGGCCACGTTACGGCGCGGGTTCTCCAGCTCCTCGGAGAGGTAGATCGCGGTGCTGAAGCCCTGGGTGACGAAGAGCGCCACGCCCATGGCGGCCAGCATCGCGCTGAAGCCCACCGAGGTGCTCACCCCGTTGCCGTCCGCGACCACGCCGTGCACCAGGCTGCCCACGCCGCGCTGGCTGTGCGCGAAGCCCAGGACCGAGACGACGCCGGCCGCGATCACCTCCAGCACCAGGAAGACGCCGGTGATCCAGGCGTTGGCGCGCAGGTCGAGCAGACCGGCGACGGTGGCCGCCAGCATCACCGCTGCGCCGGCCACCGGGCCGCTGACGTGCACGATCGGGGCCAGGTAGGCGGCGGTGCCGATCGCGATGACGGCGGGCACGATCATCACCACCAGCAGCGACTGGATGAAGACCAGCCAGCCGGCGAACCGTCCGGCCAGGGTGCCCACCATGGCGTACTCGCCGCCGGCGCTGGGGATCAGGGTGCCGAGCTCGGAGTAGCAGAAGGCCACCGCGACGCAGATGATCGCGCCGATGCCGATGGTCAGGGCGGTCGCGCTGCCGAGCGTGTTGAAGAGGGTCGGCACCAGGACGAAGAGCGAGGAGGCCGGTGTGACGCAGCTGAGCGTGAGCAGCGTTCCGCCCACGACGCCGAGCGAACGGTTGAGCTTGCGCGGGGCGTCCGCGGTACTGACCGTCACCGTGGGGGCGGTGGCGGGCGGGCGAAGCGTGTCGGTCATGGAGGGGGGTCCGATCGGCTCAGCGCGGCGGTGCGCGGTCCTGTGCGGTGCTGGGGTGGGGGAGCGGTATCGCCTCCGGAGGGGGTCGCCTGCGTCTGTGGTCCTGTCGCTCCCGAATCGCCATGGTGCGGTGGCGTCATGGTTGCGTCAATGCCGGTTGACCTTCGGAATCCGTTGCGGAGGAGTGCATAGTCATCCGATCCAATGATCACCTTGGGTGCTGGGGATTGATGTCCGACTTGTTACCTCTGTCCAATGGCGGATGAATCAAAGGTGAACTCTTGAAGTTGCACCCGAATCGAAGGTTTGAGTCGGGAGTGGCGGCTCGGGGCCAGGCGCCCGCAGGCGCTGCGCGGGCGGTGTGGAGTCCACCGGGCGCGCGACGATAACCGCAGCTCGGAGCCCGGAAAAAATCCATAACATTCCGGTCCGCGGACAGCGAAGGGCCGGGCGTGATCGCTCACGCCCGGCCCGTTGACCACGCAGGGTAGTGACTACTGGGGCGGCAGCCAACCGGTCTGGACCATCTGCCCGCCGGTGATCCGGCGCGAGATGAACAGGCCCCGCCCCGGCGGCAGCGGCTGCGGCTTGGCGGTGCCCAGCAGCACCCCCTCGTCCTTGTTGCCGGACAGCAGCACGCCCTGCCCGCCGAGCTCCTTCATCCGCTGCATCACCGGCTCGAACATCGAGCGGCCGGCGCCGCCCGCGTTGCGGGCGATGATCACCCGCAGGCCGATGTCCCGGGCGAAGGGCAGGAACTCCGCCAGCGGCGCCATCGGGTTGCCCGAGGAGGTGGCCACCAGCTCGTAGTCGTCCACGATCACGAACATGTCCTTGCCGCTGTACCAGCTGCGGTTGCGCAGCTGGTCGGCGGTCACGTCCGGACCGGGCAGCCGGCGCGCGCAGGCCCCGCGCAGCATGTCCACGATCGCGCTCATCGCCGGCTGGGCCGCCGCGTACTCCACCAGGTACTCCGGCGGGACCGCGCCGAGCAGCGCGCGCCGGTAGTCGCCGACCACGATGCCGGCCTGGTCGGCGGTGTAGCGCTCGGTGATCTGCTTGATCAGCATCCGCAGCACCGCCGACTTCCCCGACTCGCTCTCACCGAAGACGATGAAGAGCGGGTCGGTCTCGAAGTTGACGAAGACCGGTGCCATCTCGACCTCGTCCACGCCGAAGGCCACCCCGCGCTCGGGCAGCTCGAAGCCCTTGGGCAGCGCGTGGCCGTCCAGCACCGCCGGCAGCATCCGCACCTGCGGGGCGCGCGGGCCGCTCCAGGCCGCGCCGACCGCCTCCACCAGGCCGGCGACGCCGGTGACCAGGTCCTCGACGGACGAGGAGCCGTCCAGGCGCGGCAGGCCGCTGAGGAAGTGCAGCTTGCCGGCGGTCAGACCGCGCCCGGGCGCGCCGACCGGCACGTTCTGGGCGAGCTTGCGGTCGACCTCCGACTCCATCGAGTCGCCCAGCCGCAGCTCGGTGCGGTTCTGCAGCATGTCCTTGAGCGCCGGGCGGACCTCGGCGTAGCGCGAGGCGGTCAGCACCAGGTGGATGCCGTAGTTCAGACCGCGCTGGGCGATGTCGGCGATCACCGGCTCCAGCACCTCGAACTCCTGGCGGAAGGTGAGCCAGCCGTCCACCACCAGGAAGACGTCGCCGAACTGCTCGTCCGGCAGCTGCCCGGCCGCCCGACGGGTGCGGTAGGTGCCGATCGAGTCGATCCCGGTGGCGCGGAACAGCTCCTCGCGCCGGTTCAGCACCCCGTGGACCTCGCTGACCATCCGGCGGACCTTGTCCACGTCCAGGCGGCCCGCCACGCCACCCACGTGCGGCAGGTCCTGCACCGACTGGAAGCCGCCGCCGCCGAAGTCCAGCAGGTAGAACTGGGTCTCCACCGGGGTGTGGGTGAGCGCGAAGCCAGCCACCATGGTGCGGATCAGCGTGGACTTGCCCGAGCGCGGACCACCGACCACCAGGCCGTGGCCGGCCGAACCGGAGTAGTCCTGGTAGAGCACGTCGCGGCGCTGGTCGCGCGGCCGGTCCACGATGCCCACCGGCACCACCAGCCGGCCCAGGGCCCCGAACTCCGGCGAGGTCAGGCCGCGTTCGGGGGTGGCCTGGAGCGGCGGGACCAGCTGGTCCATGCTCGGCGCCTCCTCCAGCGGCGGCAGCCAGACCTGGTGCGCGGCGGGCCCCTGACCCACCATCCGCTGCACGATCACGTCCAGCACGGTGTCCACCAGCGCGTCGTCCAGCTGCTGCGGCTCCGGCTCGACGACCTCGGGCACCAGCGGCTCGACGACCGCCACCTCGGCCGCGGTGAAGAGCACCGGCCGGGCCCCCGAGACCCGCCCGCTGGCGCGCTGCTGCCCCGGTGCCCGGTAGGGACCCGAGACGTACGCCGCCTTGAAGCGGTCCATCACGTCGGTGCCGAACTTCAGGTAGCCGACCCCGGGCACCGGCGGCAGGTGGTAGGCGTCCGGCACGCCGATCGCCGCCCGCGACTCCGCCGCCGAGAAGGTCCGCAGACCGATCCGGTAGGAGAGGAAGGTGTCCAGGCCGCGCAGCTTGCCCTCCTCCAGGCGCTGCGAGGCCAGCAGCAGGTGCACGCCCAGCGAACGGCCGATCCGGCCGATCTGGATGAACATGTCGATGAAGTCGGGCTTGGCGGTGAGCAGTTCGGAGAACTCGTCGATGATCAGGACCAGCGAGGGCAGCGGGTCCAGGGCCGCGCCGGCGATCCGGGCCCGCTCGTACTCGTTGAGGTTCGCGTAGTTGCCCGCCGAGCGCAGCAGCTCCTGGCGGCGGTTCAGCTCGCCCTCGATCGCGTCGCGCATGCGGTCGACCAGGGTGAGCTCGCCCTCCAGGTTGGTGATCACCGCGGAGGTGTGCGGCATGTCCGCCATCCCGGCGAAGGTCGCGCCGCCCTTGAAGTCGGCGAGTACGAAGTTCAGCGTCTCCGAGGAGTGCGTCATCGCCAGCCCCAGCACCAGCGTGCGCAGCAGCTCCGACTTGCCGGACCCGGTGGCGCCCACGCACAGGCCGTGCGGGCCCATGCCCTCCAGCGCGGCCTCCTTGATGTCCAGGTGGACCAGCTCGCCGTTGGCGCCCACCCCGATCGGCACCCGCAGCTTCTCGTGCTGCGGCCGCGGCCGCCAGGTGCGCCCGACGTCCACCGAGCCGGCGTCGCCCACGCCCATCAGGTCGGTGAAGTCCAGGTTGGAGAGCAGCGGTTCGTCGTCGCCGCCGGCCGAGATCCGGTACGGCGCCAGCTGGCGGGCCAGCGCCTCGGACTGCCAGGCGGAGAGCGTGTCGGGCTTGCCCGCGTAGGAGGCGCCGGAGGCCGACTCCAGCAGCAGTTCGCCGCCACCCACGGTCACCACCAGGTGCCCGGTCGGCTCGTCCAGGTCGCCCGGCACCACCTCGATCACGGTCACCCCGTGCACGCCCTCGACGCCGGCCAGCACCGAGTCGTGCGGCACCGCGGCGCCGTCCAGCACCACCACCAGGTGCGGCTGGTCGGGAGAGGCGGGCGCGTCACGGGAGAACCGCTGGCGTCCCGACAGTTCGTCCTCCAGCAGCAGTTCCAGCTCGCCCAGCCCCGCCGCGATGAGCCGGCGCGAACCGGCGCCGTCGCTCTCCTTGCGGTGCTGGGTGTGCGGCAGCCACTTCATCCACTCCCACTCGTCGAGCGCGCCGGGCGCCGCGGCCACCGCGATCATCAGGTCGTCGGGGGAGTGCAGGGTGGTCAACTGGGCGATCATCGCCCGCACGTTGCCGTAGACCGCGTCCGGGTCGCCGCAGACCGTGATGTGGTAGAAGGCGCGCAGCGAGACGGCCAGCGGCAGGTCCTGCAGCGTGCCGTGCGCCTGCAGGAAGGTGCGCATCGCGTCGGCCGCCAGCGGCTCCAACTCGTCCATCGGCGCGGTCTGCGGGGCCACCAGCGGGGTGGCGAGCTGCTGCGAGCCGCGGCCCAGCCGGATCTGCGCGAAGTCCGGGTCGCTGGGCCGGCGCTCCCAGAGCCGGCGACCCTCCGCGACGATCGACCAGAGCTGGTCGGGCTCCGGGTGCAGGTACAGCTGCGCGCCGCGCTGGCGCTCGGCGGTGCGCCGCACCTGACGGCGCATCTGCTGCAGGTACTTCAGGTAGTCGCGGCGCTCGTCCGCCAGACCCGCGCCGCCGCCCTTGCGGGCCTTCACCACCTGGGCCACGCCCATCCCGGCGGTCGAGGCGAGCATCAGCATGCCCATGATCTTCATCATCGGCGCCTGGCCCGGCATGAAGAAGAAGGCCGCCGAACCGCCCATGCCGAGCAGCGGCAGCAGGCTCATCATCCAGTCGTCGCCACCCCCGCGGGCCAGTTCGGGCGGGGCGACCAGCTCCACCGGCTCGTCCGCCACCGCAGGCGGGTAGGCCCGAGCCGGACGCTTGACCGTGACCACACTCATCGATCCATCAGCCCTCAAGGAACGGGTCGCGGAGGGGCACCCCGGTGACTGCCTTGCCCCCGCCGCCGACCGCGGTGCGACACCCGGGCGATGCCTCACGCCCCCGGTGCGCGCCGCGCAGGGGCCGATCCTACCCAGCCCCCCGGCACGGCGGACGGGCCCCCGGGGGCCGCCTCGGTCACACCCCGGCGCCGGGCGGTAGGGTGACGCAGCGCCAACTCCGGTGGACGCGGCGCGCGGTCGCCAGGAGACGGTCCTGTGGGACAGCGGAACAGCTTGAGGGGGAGCACGCCGGTGAGCACGAACGCAACGACCGGATTCTGCCGGGTCACCGTGGTGGCACCGGACAGCCGGATCGATGTCGCCCTGCCGGAGGACGTCCCGCTCGCGGACGTCTACCCCGAGGTGCTGCGGCTCTCCGGCCAGAGCCAGGCCGACGGCGCCCCCACCGGCTTCCACCTGGTGCGCCGCGACGGCACCGTGCTGGACAGCGGCCTGCCGCTGGCCGCCCAGCAGGTGCGCGACGGCGACCTGCTGAGCCTGCGCCCGTTCGCCGAGTCGCTGCCGCCGGCCGTCTACGACGACGTCGCCGACGCCATCGCCAGCGCGGTCGAGGCCGACCGCCGGTTCTGGAGCCCGGACCTGATGCGGGCCTTCGGCCTGATCGGCGCCGGCCTGCTGATCGTGCTGCTCGGCTTCGCGCTCTGGTTCGCCGACCTGCGCCACGACATGCACGGCCTGCCCGGCGTGGTCAGCGGCGTCGCCGCCGTGGTGTTGGTGGCCTTCGCCGGCGTGCGCGCCCGGGTCTACGACGACCACGCGGCCGCGCTCACGCTGGGCATCGGCGCCCTGCCGCACGCGCTGATCGCCGGCACCGGCGTGCTCGCGGTCGCGCACCGGTACGACGGTCCGGGCCGGCTGCAGTTCCTGGTCGGCTGCGTGACCATGCTGCTGGTCGCCGTCCTGCTGGTGGGCCTGCTGCCGGAGAAGGACTCGGTCTTCGTGGCCGCGGCCGTGCTCGCGGCGGCCGGCACGCTGGCCACCTTCGCGGCCGTGCTGCTGCCCACCACCTCCGCCAGCCACATCGCCGCGGTCGCCGGCGTGGCGGCCCTCGCCGCGGTCGGCTTCCTGCCGGCCCTCTCCGCCCGCTTCGCCCGGCTGCCGGTCGGCTTCAGCGCCCCCGGCCAGACCCGCACCCGCGCCACCCGCGGCGCCGAGGAGACCAGCCGGGCCGAGGCCGTGCAGTACGAGCGGATCGCGCACCAGGCCCGGCGCGGCCACGAGGTGCTGGTCGGCCTGGTCGGCGGCGCGGCCGCGGTGGTGGTCGGCGCCTGCACCGTGCTGGGCTTCAGCGACGCGCTCTTCCCGCAGGTCCTGGCGCTGGCGCTGGGCATCTCGACGATGCTGCGGGCCCGGCTCTTCCGCTACACCGCGCAGGTCTTCAGCCTGACCATCGCCGGCCTGCTGGGCCTGGCCCTGCTGATCCTGGGCCTGTCGCTGCACACCCCGCTCTTCATCCTCAAGGCCGCCAGCACCACCGCGGTCGACCTGCGGACCATCTGGCTGGGCGGCTCGATCGCGCTGGGCGCGGCGCTGCTGACCGCCATCGCCCTGGTGGTGCCCAGCCGCGGCGTCTCGCCGTTCTGGGGCCGTATCCTCGACCTGGTGGACAGCCTGCTGCTGATGTCGCTGGTCCCGCTGGCGCTCGCGGTGCTCGACATCTACTCCCGGGTCCGGGGTGCGACCAGCTGACTGGTACCCTTGGCCTTCGACCGTCGCCGTGGCATGACCGCAATCGCGGTGGATGTCCGACGGTGTCCCCCGGGGCACCGACGGTTCGATGCCGAGTTCTCGTAGATCCTGTGCTGTAGACCAGGGTCACTCGGTTCATGTTGAAGGAGTTGCCGTGGCTCTCGACGCCGCTGTCAAGAAGCAGATCTTCGCCGATTTCGGCCAGAAGGAGGGCGACACCGGCTCTCCTGAGGTCCAGGTCGCGATGCTCTCGCGCCGGATCTCGGACCTGACCGAGCACCTCAAGTTCCACAAGCACGACCACCACAGCCGTCGTGGCCTGCTGATCCTGGTCGGCCAGCGCCGCCGCCTCCTGCAGTACCTGGCCAAGAAGGACATCGAGCGCTTCCGTACGCTCGTCGACCGCCTCGGCATCCGCCGCGGTGCCGCCGGTGGCGCCCGCTAAGACCGTCGCCCGGGGCGGCTCCCCACACCGGGGAGCCGCCCCTCGCGCATACCGCCCCGGGGTCCCCGGGGCACACCGCCCCGGACCCGTCCGGGACGGAGAATTTCCTGGCCGCCTCCCGGGGCGGCCGAGATTCACATCGTAGGGTTGTGGGCATGCCCGGTGAGGGCGCGGGAGACGCGCTCCACCCGAGCAGCACAACCGCCCAGCGGGCCGCAGGCTTCAAACGGAAGCCGCCCGCATCCCGAGAGCGTCCGTTCGCCGAGGCGCAGAGCCCCGGCACAGCGAGTCCGCCGAGCAGGTCCGACAGCCGAGAGGCGCCGGTCCTCGGTAGTGGCCGCCGGGAGTCCCACCGACACCGCGTGGGAGAGCCCGGGGGCTTCGATCGAAGACCGGCCCGGCAGGTCAGGGCCACCGGAGGGCAAGCGCGGGGGCGCTCTGCGGGAGACGTACGAAAGAGGAGATCTTCCAGGTGGAAGAGAACGTGTTCTACGCCGAGGCCGTGATCGACAACGGTTCCTTCGGCACCCGTACCATCCGCTTCGAGACCGGCCGGCTGGCCCGTCAGGCCGCCGGCTCCGCCGTGGCCTACCTGGACGACGACACCATGGTGCTGTCGGCCACCAGCGCCTCCAAGCAGCCGAAGGAGCACTTCGACTTCTTCCCGCTGACGGTGGACGTCGAGGAGCGGATGTACGCCGCGGGCCGGATCCCCGGCTCGTTCTTCCGTCGTGAGGGCCGTCCCTCCGAGGACGCCATCCTGACCTGCCGGCTGATCGACCGCCCGCTGCGCCCGTCCTTCGTCAAGGGCCTGCGCAACGAGATCCAGGTCGTCGTCACCGTCATGGCGCTCAACCCCGACCACCTGTACGACGTGGTGGCCATCAACGCGGCCTCCGCCTCCACCCAGCTGGCCGGCCTGCCGTTCTCCGGCCCGATCGGCGGCGTCCGCGTCGCGCTGATCAAGGGCCAGTGGGTGGCCTTCCCGACCCACACCGAGCTCGAGGACGCCGTCTTCGACATGGTCGTGGCCGGCCGCACGCTGCCGGACGGCGACGTCGCGATCATGATGGTCGAGGCCGAGGCCACCACCAAGACGATCAAGCTCGTCGAGGGCGGCGCCGACGCGCCGACCGAGGACGTGGTCGCCGCCGGTCTGGACGCCGCGAAGCCGTTCATCAAGGTGCTCTGCGCCGCGCAGTCCAAGCTGGCCGCCCAGGCCGCCAAGCCCACCGGCACCTTCCCGGTCTTCCTGGAGTACCAGGACGACGTGCTGGCCGCGCTGACCGCCGCCGTCAAGGACGAGCTGTCCAAGGCGCTGACGATCGCCGGCAAGCAGGAGCGCCAGAACGAGCTGGACCGCGTCAAGGCGCTGGCCGGCGAGAAGCTCCTGCCGGAGTTCGAGGGCCGCGAGAAGGAGATCAGCGCCGCCTACAACGCGCTGACCAAGAAGATCGTGCGCGAGCGCGTCATCAAGGACAAGGTCCGCATCGACGGCCGCGGCGTCACGGACATCCGTACGCTGGCCGCCGAGGTCGAGGCCATCCCGCGCGTGCACGGCTCGGCGCTCTTCGAGCGTGGCGAGACCCAGATCCTGGGCGTCACCACCCTCAACATGCTCCGGATGGAGCAGCAGCTCGACACGCTCTCCCCGGAGACGCGTCGCCGCTACATGCACAACTACAACTTCCCGCCGTACTCGGTCGGCGAGACCGGCCGCGTGGGTTCGCCCAAGCGCCGCGAGATCGGCCACGGCGCGCTGGCCGAGCGGGCGATCCTGCCCGTGCTGCCGACCCGCGAGGAGTTCCCCTACGCGATCCGCCAGGTCTCCGAGGCGCTGGGCTCCAACGGCTCCACCTCGATGGGCTCGGTCTGCGCCTCCACCATGTCGCTGCTGAACGCCGGTGTGCCGCTGAAGGCCGCCGTCGCCGGCATCGCCATGGGCCTCATCTCGCAGGAGATCGACGGTG
This sequence comes from Kitasatospora nipponensis, assembly GCF_039528135.1. Classification (NCBI taxonomy): domain Bacteria; kingdom Bacillati; phylum Actinomycetota; class Actinomycetes; order Kitasatosporales; family Streptomycetaceae; genus Kitasatospora; species Kitasatospora nipponensis. The sequence goes on from NZ_BAAALF010000118.1 coordinate 18,884, forward strand.
AGACGCACTACGTCGCGCTGACCGACATCCTGGGTGCCGAGGACGCGTACGGCGACATGGACTTCAAGGTCGCCGGTACCCGCAACTTCATCACCGCCCTGCAGCTGGACACCAAGCTGAACGGCATCCCGGCCTCCGTCCTGGCCGCCGCGCTCAAGCAGGCCAAGGACGCCCGTCTGCACATCCTCGATGTGATGAACGAGGCCATCGACGCGCCCGACGAGATGTCGCCGAACGCGCCGCGCATCATCACCATCAAGATCCCGGTGGACAAGATCGGTGAGGTCATCGGCCCGAAGGGCAAGATGATCAACCAGATCCAGGAGGACACCGGCGCGGACATCACCATCGAGGACGACGGCACCATCTACATCGGTGCGGTCGACGGTCCCTCGGCGGAGGCTGCCCGTACGACGATCAACCAGATCGCCAACCCGACCATGCCGGAGGTCGGCGAGCGCTACCTGGGCACCGTGGTGAAGACCACGACGTTCGGCGCGTTCGTCTCGCTCATGCCGGGCAAGGACGGCCTGCTGCACATCTCGCAGATCCGCAAGCTCGCCGGTGGCAAGCGCGTGGAGAACGTCGAGGACGTGCTGGGCGTCGGCGCCAAGGTGCAGGTCGAGATCGCCGAGATCGACCCGCGCGGCAAGCTCTCGCTGATCCCGGTCGTCGAGGGCGAAGAGGGCGACGAGGCCGCCCCCGCGGCCGAGTGACGAACCCCTAGCTGGACCCGCGGCCCGTACGCCCCTCGCGGCGTACGGGCCGCACCCTGTTGTTCACGGATTCGGAAAGAGGGATGGCCTGTGGCCCAGGCTTCGGCGGCCAAGCAGCGCCCCGGTAGCACCCGCACCCTGCTCAAGGGCGTGGACGGCGCCGGCACGGTGCGCCGCACCGTCCTGCCCGGCGGCCTGCGGGTCGTCACCGAGACCCTGCCGACGGTGCGCTCCGCGACCTTCGGCATCTGGGTCGGCGTCGGTTCCCGGGACGAGACCCCGGTGCTGAACGGCGCCGCGCACTACCTGGAGCACCTGCTCTTCAAGGGCACCGAGCGGCGCAGCGCGCTGGAGATCTCGGCGGCCCTGGACGCGGTCGGCGGCGAGATGAACGCCTTCACCGCCAAGGAGAACACCTGCTACTACGCGCGGGTGCTCGACACCGACCTGCCGCTGGCCATCGACGTGGTCTGCGACATGCTCACCGGCTCGCTGATCCGCCCCGAGGACGTGGAGGCCGAGCGCGGCGTCATCCTCGAGGAGATGGCGATGGCCGAGGACGACCCGGGCGACGTGGTGCACGACCTGTTCGCCAAGGCGATCTACGGCACCGCCCCGCTGGGCCGGCCGATCCTGGGCACCCAGGAGACGGTCACCGCGCTGACCCGCGACCAGATCGCCGGCTTCTTCCGGCGCCGCTACAAGCCCGAGAACCTGGTGGTCGCGGCGGCCGGGAACCTGGACCACCGCAAGGTCGTCCAGCAGGTCGAGGCCGCCTTCGCCGGCATGCTCGCCAAGTCGGACGCGACACCCTCCGACGCCCGCCGCGGCGTGAAGTCGGTGCGCACGGCCGGCCGCCTGGAGGTGCTGAACCGGCCCACCGAGCAGGCCCACCTGGTGCTGGGCGTGCCGGGGGTGCCCCGGCACGACGAACGGCGCTGGGCGCTGGGCGTGCTGAACGCGGCGCTCGGCGGCGGGATGAGCTCGCGGCTCTTCCAGGAGGTGCGCGAGAAGCGCGGCCTGGCCTACTCGGTCTACTCGTACTCCTCCTCCTACTCCGACAGCGGCCTGTTCGGCATCTACGCCGGCTGCCAGCCCAAGCGGGTCGAGGAGGTGCTGAAGATCTGCCGCGCCGAGCTCGAGAAGGTCGTCGCCGAGGGCATCACCGAGGAGGAGCTGGCCCGGGCGATCGGCCAGATCTCCGGCTCCACCGTGCTCGGCATGGAGGACACCGGCTCGCTGATGAACCGGATCGGCAAGGCCGAGCTCAGCTACGGCCACCACCTCTCGGTGGACGAGATGCTGGCCAAAATCGCCGGCGTGACCCTGGAGGACGTGCACGCGGTCGCCCGCGACGTGCTCGGGGCCAACCGTCCCTCGCTGGCGCTGATCGGGCCGATCGCCGACAAGCGCGCCGCCAAGCTCGCCGACCTGATCTGACGCCGACCGGCGCCGCCCCGAAAGGACACCCCATGACCCTGCGCGTAGCCGTCATCGGCGCCACCGGGCGGATCGGCTCGGAGGCCGTCAAGGCCGTCGAGGCCGCCGCCGACCTGGAGCTGGTCGCCGCCCTGGGACGCGACTCGGACCTGGCCGGTCTGGTCGAGAGCGGCGCCCAGGTGGCCGTCGAGCTGACCCACCCCGACGCGGTGCTGCGGAACCTGGAGTTCTGCACCGCCAACGGCATCCACACGGTGGTCGGCACCACCGGCTGGACGCCCGAGCGCCTCGACCTGCTGAACGGCTGGCTGGCCGCCGCGCCCGGCACCACCAGCGGCCCGGTCGGCTGCCTCATCGCGCCGAACTTCTCCATCGGCGCGGTGCTCACCATGCAGTTCGCCCAGCAGGCGGCCAAGTACTTCGAGACCGTCGAGGTCGTCGAGCTGCACCACAACCGCAAGGCCGACGCCCCCTCGGGTACCGCCACCCGCACCGCCCAGCTGATCGCGGCCGCGCGCGACGCGGCCGGCCTGCCCCGGCAGGACGACCCGACCACGCACGGCCTCGACGGCGCCCGCGGCGCCGACGTGGACGGCGTGCCGGTGCACTCGGTGCGGCTGCGCGGCCTGCTGGCGCACCAGGAGGTGCTCTTCGGCGACACCGGCGAGACCCTGACCGTCCGCCACGACTCGCTGCACCACAGCTGCTTCATGCCCGGCATCCTGCTGGGCGTGCGGCGGGTGGTGCAGACCCCCGGGCTGACCTTCGGCCTCGAGAACTTCCTGGACCTGTGAGCTCGGTGATATCCAGATGACCTCCCGTACCGGCTTCTTCGCGCTCGCCGCCGTGCTCTTCCTGACCGCTCTGGTCTGCGTCGGCGAGGGCGTCCAACTCATCGCCACCGGCAAGCCGTTCGGCATCGGCATCGGCATCTGCGCGTTCGTCATCCCGGGCATCGGGCTCTGGTTCCTGCGCCAGACGGTGCGGTTCGGGCGGACCACCGAGGCGATGTCGCGCGAACTGGAGGCCGAGGGCGGCCTGCCGGTGGACGAGCTGAAGCGCACCACCGGCGGGCGGATCGACCGCGCCTCGGCCGACGCGGTCTTCGCCCGGCGCCGGGCCGAGGCCGAGGCCACCCCCGGCGACTGGCGGGTCTGGTTCCGCCTCGCCGTCGCCTACGCGGACGCCGGGGACACCCCGCGCGCCCGCAAGACCATGCACCACGCCATCCGGCTGCGCACGCAGGCGCTCTCCTGAGCAGGCCCTAGGCTGTCCGCGACGATGGTTCAGAACGAGGAGTACGCGTGACCGACGCAGTGGGGACACCCCCGACCTTCCGCAGCGACGTCACGGTGGAGCTGGTCCGCAGCGCGGCCACCGACACCGACGTGATCTGGGCCGCCCGGGTCTCGACCGCGGGGGAGCAGTCCCTGGAAGCTGTGCAGCAGGACCCGGAGAAGTCCAAGGGCCTGATCAACTTCCTGATGCGCGACCGCCACGGCACGCCCTTCGAGCACAACTCGATGACCTTCTTCATCAGCGCGCCGATCTTCGTCTTCCGCGAGTTCCAGCGCCACCGCGCGGGCTGGTCCTACAACGAGGAGAGCGGGCGCTACCGCGAGCTGCAGCCGGTCTTCTACGTGCCGGGCGCCGAGCGCAAGCTGGTCCAGCAGGGCCGGCCGGGCAAGTACGAGTTCCACGAGGGCACCGCGAAGCAGCACCGGACGGTGGCCGAGTCGATGGAGCGGGCCTACCGCCACGCCTACACGGAGTACCAGGAGATGCTCGACGCCGGGGTGGCGCGCGAGGTGGCCCGGGCCGTGCTGCCGGTGGGGCTCTTCTCCTCCATGTACGCGACCTGCAACGCGCGCTCGCTGATGCACTTCCTCTCGCTGCGGACCAAGGACGAGCGGGCCGCGGTGCCCTCGTTCCCGCAGCGCGAGATCGAGATGGTGGCCGAGCTGATGGAGGCTCAGTGGGAGCAGCTGATGCCGCTCACCCATGCGGCCTTCAACGCGCACGGCCGCGTCGCGCCCTGACCTGGACCGATAGGCATATGGGCGCATTGGTCCGCCCTGTCCGGATTGCGACCGGTTCGAGCGCTCCCTAGGCTCAGGACACGGATTCCGGTGCTGCTTGAACCCCCGAGCAGGTAGCACCGGAATCCTATGGTTTGTCCGGGTTCTGGCCGTCGGTCAGCGTGCCTGATGTCCGAACACTGGACCGGCCCCGCAGCCTGCCCACCGCCTACGAGTATTTTTGGACCCATGGCTCCGACCTCCACACCGACAGCTCCGACCACCGGCCCCTTCGGCCGGGTCCTGACCGCGATGGTGACCCCGTTCACCCACGACGGCGGACTCGACCTCGACGGTGCCCAGCGCCTCGCTACCCACCTCGTCGACTCCGGCAACGACGGCCTGGTGCTCAACGGCACCACCGGCGAATCGCCGACCACCAGCGACGCCGAGAAGGACCGGCTGGTGCGGGCCGTGGTGGAGGCGGTCGGAGACCGGGCGCACGTGGTGGCGGGGGTCGGCACCAACGACACCGCCCACAGCATCGAGCTGGCCCGGCAGGCCGAGGCCGCCGGCGCCCACGGGCTGCTGGTCGTCACGCCGTACTACAGCAAGCCCCCGCAGGAGGGCCTGTACCGGCACAACACCGCCGTCGCGGACGCCACCGGCCTGCCGGTGATGCTCTACGACATCCCCGGCCGCAGCGGCGTCGCGCTGGGCCATGAGACCCTGGTGCGGCTCGGCGAGCACCCGCGGATCGTCGCCAACAAGGACGCCAAGGGCGACCTGGGCGCCGCCTCCTGGGCGATCGCCCGCTCGGGCCTGGCCTGGTACTCCGGCGACGACATCCTGAACCTGCCGCTGCTCTCGGTCGGTGCCGTGGGCACGGTCAGCGTGGTCGGTCACCTGGTGGCCGGCCGGCTGCGCGAGATGATCGACGCGCACACCGCGGGCCAGGTGGCGCGGGCCACCGAGATCCACCAGAGCCTGCTGCCGGTCTTCAGCGGGATGTTCCGCACCCAGGGCCTGATCCTCACCAAGGCGGCGCTGGCGCTGGGCGGCCTGCCGGCCGGTCCGGTGCGGCTGCCGCTGGTCGACGCCACGCCCGAGGAGATCGTGCAATTGAAGGAGGATCTCGCCGCCGGCGGGGTACACCTGTAGCAGAGACGAACGTGCGCGCCCCGGCTCGCCGGGTCCCCCTTCCGCTTCCGGGGAACCCGCCGCTGGACCGGAGAACAGGCGCGAGGCACCACAAGCCAACCGCTCGGTGACGGGCGGACCGACCGAAAAGGTACCTAGCGAAGCCGCACGCCATATGTCAGCAGGGGAGGTCCCCGGGCATATGGCGTGCTGCGTGAAGGAGAGTCTTTTGAGCCACCCCCATCCCGAACTCGGCGCACCCCCCGCACTCGCGCCGAACGCGATCCGCATCACCCCGCTCGGCGGCCTCGGGGAGATCGGCCGCAACATGACGCTGCTGGAGTACGCCGGTCGGCTGCTCATCATCGACTGCGGCGTGCTCTTCCCCGAGGACGAGCAGCCCGGCATCGACCTGATCCTGCCGGACTTCTCCTCGATCCGGGAGCGCCTGGACAAGGTCGACGGCATCGTCCTCACCCACGGCCACGAGGACCACATCGGGGCCGTCCCGTACCTGCTCCGGGAGAACCCGGACATTCCGCTGATCGGCTCGAAGCTGACGTTGGCGCTGATCGAGGCCAAGCTCGTCGAGCACCGGATCCGCCCCTACGTGCTCGAGGTGGCGGAGGGGCAGCGCGAGCAGATCGGCCCCTTCAACTGCGAGTTCATCGCGGTCAACCACTCCATCCCGGACGCCCTCGCGGTGGCCGTGCGGACCCCGGCCGGCATGGTCGTCGCCACCGGTGACTTCAAGATGGACCAGCTGCCGCTGGACGGCCGGCTCACCGACCTGCCCGCCTTCGCCCGGCTGGCCGAGGAGGGCATCGACCTGCTGCTGGTGGACTCCACCAACGCCGAGGTCCCCGGCTTCATCCCGCACGAGCGCGACATCTCCGCGGCGTTGCGAACCGTCTTCTCCAACGCGAACAAGCGCATCATCGTCGCCTCCTTCGCCAGCCACGTGCACCGCATCCAGCAGGTGCTGGACGCCGCGCACGAGCACAAGCGCAAGGTCGCCTTCGTGGGCCGCTCGATGGTCCGCAACATGGGCATCGCGCGCGACCTGGGCTACCTCAAGGTCCCGGCCAACCTGATCGTCGACGTCAAGCAGCTCGACGACCTGCCGGACCGCGAGGTCGTGCTGGTCTGCACCGGCTCGCAGGGCGAGCCGATGGCCGCGCTCTCCCGGATGGCCAACCGCGACCACCAGATCCGGATCGTCGAGGGCGACACCGTGATCATGGCCTCCTCGCTGATCCCGGGCAACGAGACCGCGATCTACCGGGTCATCAACGGCCTGACCCGCTGGGGCGCCAACGTCGTGCACAAGGGCAACGCCAAGGTGCACGTCTCGGGGCACGCCTCGGCGGGCGAGCTGCTGTACTTCTTCAACATCTGCAAGCCCAAGAACCTGATGCCGGTGCACGGCGAGTGGCGCCACCTGCGCGCCTGCGCCGACCTCGGGATCAAGACCGGTGTGCCCAAGCACCGCACGGTCATCGCCGAGGACGGCGTGGCCGTCGACCTGGTCGACGGCGTCGCCAAGATCGTCGGCAAGGTGCAGGCCGGGTACGTCTACGTGGACGGCTCCTCGGTCGGCGACATCACCGAGTCCTCGCTGAAGGACCGTCGGATCCTGGGCGAGGAGGGCTTCATCTCGGTCTTCGTCGTGGTGGACTCCTCCTCCGGCAAGATCGTCAGCGGCCCCACCATCCAGGCCCGCGGCTCCGGCATCGACGACAACGCCTTCGGGCCCGTCGTCCAGAAGCTGGAGGAGGCGCTGCGCAAGTCCGCCGACAACGGCGTGCTGGAGGTGCGCCAGGTCCAGCAGCTGGTGCGCCGCACCATCGGCAAGTGGGTGGCGGACAACTACCGTCGCCGGCCGATGATCCTGCCGGTCGTCGTCGAGGTCTGACGCGCACGGCGGGTGAACACCCCGACCGGCCCCGGGCAGCGCGGCTGCCCGGGG
>NZ_BAAALF010000119.1:0-25817 GCF_039528135.1 Kitasatospora nipponensis
GTGCTGCTGGCGCCGTGCTGCTTGCTGGCCCCGGCCGGCTGCGCCGCCCCCGCGCGGGGCGGCGCCGTGCCGGTCACGATCGCCGTCTCGGGCACGGTCGGCGCGCCGAGCGCCTCCGCGGCCACCGCCGCGCCGTCGTCCGGCCCGTCGTCCGGCCCGTCCGCGCCGGCCGCCTCGCCCCTGCCGGTCACCCCGGCCGCCTCGCCCGTCCTGCCGGACCTGCTGCCCGGGATGCCGCCGCCGCTCGATCCGCAGGACCTCTACGCGGCCGACCGGCCCGGCCAACTGGCGGACGCCGTCCGGGGTTTCCCGGCCCGCGTCTACGTGCCCAACACCGAGTCGGACACCGTGAGCGTCATCGACCCGGCCACCTACCAGGTCGTGGACACCCTGCACGTCGGGCGTCAGCCGCAGCACGTCGTGCCGTCCTGGGACCTGCGCACACTCTGGGTCAACAACGACCTCGGCAACAGCCTCACCCCGATCGACCCGGCGACCGGCACCGCCGGGGACCCGGTCGACGTGCACGACCCCTACAACCTCTACTTCACGCCCGACGGCAGGTACGCGGTGGTGATGGCCTCGGCCGACCACCAGTTGGTCTTCCGCGACGCCCACACCATGGCGGTGGTGAAGACCGTGCCGACCGACTGCGCGGGCGTCAACCACGCCGACTTCTCGCCGGACGGCCGGTACTTCATCGTCTCCTGCGAGTTCTCCGGCGAGCTCCTCAAGGTCGACACCGCCGCGATGACCGTGCTGGCCAAACAGCGGATCCCGCTGGACGGGTCGATGCCGCAGGACGTGAAGATCTCCCCGGACGGCCGGACCTGGTACGTCGCGGACATGAAGGCCGACGGCGTCTGGGTCCTGAACGGCGACACCTTCGCGCCCCCGACGCTGCTGCCCACCGGCCGTGGCGCGCACGGCCTGTACGTCAGCCGCGACTCGAAGAGCCTGTACGTCTCGAACCGTGGCGAGGGCTCGATCTCGGTCCTGGACTTCGCCACCGGCACGCTCACCGCCAAGTGGCAGCTGCCCGGTGGCGGCAGTCCCGACATGGGCGGGGTCTCGGCGGACGGCAGCGTGCTGTGGCTCAGCGGCCGCTACAACGCCGAGGTCTACGCGATCTCCACCGCCGACGGCCACCTGCTGGCGCGGATCAAGGTCGGCTCCGGGCCGCACGGACTCTGTGTGTACCCGCAGCCCGGCCGTTACTCCCTCGGGCACACCGGCGTCCTGCGCTGATTGCTGACCGCTGACCGCTGACCGCTGACCGCGGCCCCATCGTGCGAGGTCGCTCTCGGGACAGTGGTGTGCTCGCGTGCTCGCGTGGTCGCTGATCGCCGGGCGTCGGCCGTGCACCCCCATCGTGCGAGGTCACTCTCGCGACGGTGGTTGGCTCACGTGACCACGACCGCCGACCGCTGGTCGTGCCCCCCATCGTGCGAGGTCACTCTCGCGACGGCGGCCGGCTCACGTGACCACTGATCGCCGACTGCCGGCCGCCGACCGTGCACCCCCATCGTGCGAGGTTGCTCTCAGCACAGCGGCTCGCTCACGCCGGCGGCGTCCGCACCGCCCCGGCGACGACCGAGTCCACCGACCGCCGCACCGCGTCCGCCGACGGGGGTGCCCCGCCCCGGTCGGCGAAGAGCAGGTGTCCGGCCCCGACCAGGGTGGGGGCGAGCGTGTCGACGTCGGCGTCCGCCGCGAGCCGGCCCAGGGCGCGCTCGGTGGTGAGGTACTCGGCGATCATCACGGTCGCCTCGGTGAGCAGCGGGACGCCGGTGGGCGTGCTGCTGCGCAGCCGGGCGCGCAGCCCGTCGCGGGAGACGACCAGGCCGACGACCGCCACCGCGACCGACCCGAACAGCTCGGTCAGCGCCTCGGTGAGCAGGCCCACGACGGTGCCGGTGCCGGCCCGCTCGCGCAGGGCGGCGGCCTGCCGGTCGATCCGGGCGGTCCGGTCCCGCACGAGGTCGGCCAGGAAGGCGTCGAAGTCGGCGAAGTGCCGGTGCAGGACGCCCTTGGCGCAGCCCGCCTCGGTGGTGACCGCCCGGCTGGTCAGCGCGTTCGGCCCGTCCCGGAGCAGGACGCGCTCGGCGGCCTCGAACAGCTGCTCACGCGCGTCGCGGATGGCTACTCCCGTCGGCACGGCGCATCCCTTCCCTCCCTCGCCGGTGGCCCGTCCCGTTGACGAGTGGGCATGTGCCCACTATGAATGGGCACATGCCCACTTTACCCCCGGCAGGGATGCCGGACCCCGTGAACGAGCCCCATCGGCTCCGCCGGGTCGCGGAGTCGTTCGGCGTGGACGCCGAGCGCTACGACCGGACCCGGCCGCCCTATCCCGACACCCTGGTGCGCCGGATCGCCGCCACGGCCCCGGGTCCCGACCTCCTCGACGTCGGCATCGGCACCGGCACCGCGGCCCGGCAGTTCCGGGCGGTCGGCTGCCGGCTGCTCGGGGTCGAACCCGACCCGCGGATGGCCGACTTCGCGCGGCGCGGCGGGATCGAGGTGGAGGTGGCGAGGTTCGAGGAGTGGGAGCCGGCCGGCCGCACCTTCGACGCGGTCGTCGCCGGGCAGGCCTGGCACTGGGTGGACGCGGTGGTGGGAGCGCGCAAGGCCGCCCGGGTGCTGCGGCCCGGCGGGCGGCTGGCGGCGTTCTGGAACGTCGCCCGGCCCCCGGCCGAGGTGGCGCGGGCCTTCGCCGCGGTCTACGAGCGACTCGCGCCCGAGGCGCTGGTCGCCCGGGCCTACCGTCCCGAGGCGTCCGCCGGGCACGGCTACCCGACGCTGGTGGACCGGGCGGCGGACGGGATGCGGCAGGCGGGCGCCTTCGGTGAGCCCGAGCGCTGGCAGGTCGACTGGGAGTGCGCTTACACCCGTGACGCGTGGCTGGACCAGCTGCCCACCCAGGGCGACCACGGCGGCCTGTCGCCGCAGGTGCTGGCGCGGGTGCTGGCGGGGGTCGGCGAAGCGCTCGACGCGCTGGGCGGCGGCTTCACGATGTCGTACACCGCGGTGGCGGTCACCGCCGCGCGCACCGCTGCCTGATCGCGCCCGCGCGCACCGCTGCCTGATCGCGCCCGCGCGCACCGCTGCCTGATCGCGCCCGCGCGCACCGCTGCCTGACGGCGCGCGGGCTGCCCGGGTGTCGACGGCTCAGGTGTCGACGGCCCGGGCGTCGACGGCCCGCAGGCTCAGCCGCGCGCGCGGACGCCGTCCAGCGCGATCTCCAGGACCCGGTCGCGCTGCCCCTCCTCGACGAAGGCGACGGAGGTGATGCCGGAGACCATCCGCAGCAGGTCGTCGAAGCTCATGTCCGCCCGGGCCACGCCGGCCTGCTGGGCACGGGTCAGCAGCGGGCCGCCTGCGTCGAACATGCTCTGCCGGCAGGCGAGGAAGATGTCCGACTCGCCGTTGAGCGCCTCGCGGACGGCGCGCTTGGTGACCGTGTACTCCACGAAGCGGCGCAGCCAGCCGGTCAGGGCGGCCCAGGGCTCCTGGTCGGCCAGTTCCACCGCGACCGCGGCCAGCGCGTTGACCTCCTCGGCGTAGACGCTCTCGAAGAGGTGCCGCCGGGTGGGGAAGTTGCGGTAGAGCGTGCCGATGCCCACGCCCGCGCGCCGGGCGATGTCCTCCAGTGAGGCGTCGGCGCCGTGTTCGGCGAACGCCTCGCGGGCCGCCGCGAGCAGCGCGTCGAAGTTGCGCGCGGCGTCCGCGCGGCGTGGGCGCTGGACCACGACGATCTCCTGCGGTGCAGCGGTCGGCTCCGCCATCGTGCTCTCCCTCAGTGATCGGACACCGGAACCAGGTTGTACCGGAGGCGTGCCTCCGTTATTGTGGAGGCATACCTCCACTTTACCAGTCGAGCCGACGGGCCGCGCTGACGCGCGCCGGGTCGGAACGCGGTCGCCCCTGGCCGGCCGCCACTCGCTCCCAGAGAGGGACCCTGATGCCCCGGACCTCCAATCGGCTCACCTTCGCGGTTCTCGCGACCGGGGCCGGTGTCTTCTCGATGCTCCAGTCGCTGATCGCCCCGGCCCTGCCGGCCGTCCAGCACGCCATGCACGCCTCCCAGTCCACCGCCACCTGGGTGATGACGGCCTATCTGCTCTCGGCCTCCGTCTTCACCCCGATCCTGGGCCGGGTCGGCGACCTGGTCGGCAAGAAGCGCACGCTGGTCGCCGTGCTGGGCGCCCTGGTGCTCGGCTGCCTGCTGGCGGCGCTGGCACCCGACATCACCGTGCTGATCGTCGCCCGGGTCGTCCAGGGCATCGGTGGCGCGCTCTTCCCACTCTCCTTCGGCATCATCAGGGACGAGTTCCCCGCCGACCGCGTCTCGCCCAGCATCAGCAACCTGTCGGCCGTGATCGCCGCCGGCGGTGGGCTGGGCATGGTGCTCGCCGGGCCCATCGTCGGTGCGCTGGACTACCGTTGGCTCTTCTGGCTGCCGGTCGGGATCGTGGCGGTGGCCGCGTTCGTCGCCTTCCGCTACGTCCCCGAGTCGCCCACCCGCGCCCGCGGCGGCGTCAACTGGCTCGGCGCGGCCCTGCTCTCGGCCTGGCTGGTCGCCCTGCTGCTGCCCATCAGTCAGGCCTCCGGGTGGGGTTGGGGATCGCCGCGGGTCATCGGCCTGCTGGCCGCCGCCGTGCTGCTGTTCGTCCTGTGGCTGCGCAGCGAGGCCCGCGCGGCCAGTCCGCTGATCGACCTGAGGGTGATGCGGCTGCCGGCGGTGTGGACCACCAACACCGCCGCGCTGCTCTTCGGCGCCGGCATGTACGCGGTCTGGTCCTTCCTGCCCGGCTTCGCCCAGACGCCGACGGCGGCCGGCTACGGCTTCGGCGCGAGCGTCACCGGGGCGGGCCTGCTGATGCTGCCGATGCTGGTGGCGATGTTCTGCTCCGGCGTGCTCAGCGGGCGGCTGCAGCCGCTGGTCGGCGCCAAGGCGCTGCTGGTCGCCGGGGCCGCGCTGGGTGCGGCGGCCTGCGCGATCCTCGCGGCCTGGCACAGCGCCGCCTGGCAGGTGGCCTTCGCCGCAGGCGTGTTCGGACTCGGCATCGGGCTGGCCTTCGCCTCGATGGCCAACCTCATCGTGCACAGCGTCCCGGCCGCGCAGACCGGCGCCGCCAGCGGGATGAACGCCAACATCCGCACCATCGGCGGCTCGCTCGGCGCCGCCGTGATGAGCAGCCTGGTCACCGGCCGGCTCCAGCCCTCCGGCCTGCCGGCGGAGAGCGGCTACACCGAGGGCTTCGCCCTGCTCGCCCTGCTCTGCCTGGCCGCCTCGCTGGCCGCCCTGCTGGTCCCGGCCCGTGGCGCCACCGGTCGGGGCGCCACCACCGGCCCGGGCCGGGTCGTCGCCGGCACCCCGGGTGGCACCGAACGCGCCGTGGCGTCCACGGCCACGTCCACGTCCGCCGCGGCCTCCGCGTCCGCGTCCGCGTCCACCACCGCGTAGAGGTCGGGTCGCGCCGTCCGGGTGGTCGTCGACGCGCGTGCCGTCCGCATCGTGGTCATGGCGTCTCGCGCCGCCCGACCCGGTGCTACAGTCCCCACCATGCTCAACACCGCCACCCTCGCCATGATGCGAATGATGCCCCCGAACTCGGAGGCGCTTCGCTAGCGAAGCGGTGTGCGCGCAGGACGCGACGGGCCCTCCGGAAACGGAGGGCCCGTTTTTTGTCGTCCCCGGCCACTTCGAGCACCTCCCCGCCTGCTTCCCGACCACCTCCCCAGCCGCCTCCCTGCGAAGGAGAGCACCGCCATGGCTCACCCCCCGGTCATCTCGCTCACCGACTGTGCCGACCCCAACGCGCTGGCCCGGCAGGCCACCCGGATCGCCGCCCTGTTCGGCGCCACGCCGAGCGTCCTGCCGCTGACCGGGCCCGACCCGGAGGGCGCCGCCGCGCTCACCCTGCTCGACCTGCTGCGGTCCACCGAACTGGTCGGCGGACCGACCCACCCGGCCGTGGTGCTCGTCAACATCGCGCCACGGGACGGCCACTGGCCCAACGGGGCGCCGTTCTGCTACTTCCCCTACGGGCCGCACCTGGTGATCAGCACGCTGAACCCCCGGGTGCTCGCGCCGCTGGCGACCTACCTGGGGGTGACCGAGGTCCGGGTCACCGACGTGCGCGAGGTGCTGGAGGCGGCTGCCGCGCAGTGGGCCGAGCTCTCGCCCGACGAGGTGGAGGAGATCGCCCGGACCCAGTTCCGCAGCCTCTGGTACGTGCCGTTGCTCGCCCGCTGGCTGGTGGACGGCCGACCGGTCCCGGCCCGGCCGTGGACCGTGGACCCCACCGCCCAGCCGTCCGTGCGGCCGCACGGTCCGCTCTCCGGTCAGCCGTCCGCCCGCCCGGCGGGGGCGCCGGGGCACGTCGCGCAGGACGGCGCCGTGCGGGTCGCCGTGGTGGACAACTTCGGCAACTGCAAGCTGGACCGGCCCGCCACCGCCCTCCCCGGGTACCGGGCAGCCGCCGGCATCCCGGTGCGCAGCGGGCACGACGGCGGCAGCGTCCAGGTGCGCTGCTACGACCGGTTGCCCGACGTGCCCTACGGCGAACCGGGTATCACCACCGGGAGTTCGGGCATCGGCTTCGCCGAACTCGTGGTCCGCGGCGGCTCCGCGGCCGACCACTTCGGCCTGCGGGAGGGCGATCGGGTCCTCCTCCCCACCAGCTGACCCGGCCCAGCTGACCCGGCCCGGCTGCCCGACCCGCAGGCCCACCCCGCAGGCCGGCTCCCGACGGACGCCGATCCCCGCCCACCGACTCGAAGGAAATCCCCATGTCCCGTACCCGTACCGCCCTCTCCCTCGCACTGGGCGCCGCCGTCGTGCTGACGGCCGCCGCCTGCGCCCCCCAGCCCGGGTCCACCGCGTCGGCCACGTCGGCCGCGACCGGCTCCGCCGCCTGCGCGAGCAGCCCGAGCCTGTACAAGCAGGGGCAGTTGACGATCGCCACCGACTCCCCGGCCTACGCGCCGTGGTTCGACGGCAACGACCCCGCCGACGGCAAGGGCTTCGAGAGCGCGGTCGCCTACGCGGTCGCGGGCAAGCTCGGCTTCAGCCAGAACCAGGTCAAGTGGGTGGTCGAACCGTTCGACAACTCCTACGCCCCGGGAGCCAAGAACTTCGACTTCGACATCAACCAGATCTCCAGCACGCCGGAACGCGCCAAGGCCGTCGACTTCTCCAGCAGTTACTACACGGCCAGCCAGGCCGTCCTGGTCCTGGGCACGTCCAAGTACGCGGGCGCCACCTCGCTGGCCGCCCTCAAGGACGCCCGGATCGGCGTGCAGGTGGCCACCACCAGCTACCAGGCGGTGCTCGACGAGATCGGTCCCGGGCAGCAGCCGAGCGTCTTCAACACCACCAACGACGAGGTCAACGCCCTGCAGAACGGCCAGATCGACGCGGTCGTCACCGACCTGCCGACGGTGTTCTACCTGGCCGGCGCGGAGCTGACGGGCGGTAAGATCCTCGGCCAGTTCGGCTACCGGGGCGGCACGCCCGAGGAGTTCGGCCTGCTGCTGCACAAGGACAGCGGGCTGACCCCGTGCGTCGACCAGGCGCTCGCCGCGCTGAGGGCCGACGGCACGCTGGACCGGATCACCTCGCAGTGGCTGTCGGCCTCGGCCAACGCCCCCGAGCTCAAGCCGTAACGGAGGCCGCGCCATGGAGAACGAGACGAAGGCCGGCCCGCCCGCCGGCCCGCACGCAGCCTCGCCCGCCGGCCCGCACGCGGCCTCGCCCGCCGGCCCGCAGGCGGCCCCGCCCGCCGATCCGCGCGAGGAGGAGTACCGGCCCAGCGAGCGGCAGCGGGAACGCGAGCGCTTCCGCCGCGCCCGCAAGCGGCGCAACGGCTGGATCGCCACCCTGTGCACGCTGGCCTTCCTGCTGGCGGTGGGGGCGGCCGTGGTCGCCTCGCCGGGCTGGGAGCGGCTGCACAGCCGGTTCCTGGACGGTGCGGAGTTCCGCCGCACGCTGCCCGCGATCCTCCAGGGCTTCTGGCTCAACGTCCAGATGTTCCTGATCGCCGAGGTGCTGATCCTGGCCCTGGGACTGCTGATCGCGCTGGTGCGGGTGACCCGGGCACCGGGCCTGCAACCGCTGCGGCTGGCGGCGACGCTCTACGTGGACGTGTTCCGCGGGGTGCCGACCCTGCTGCTGGTCTTCGTGGTCGGCTTCGGACTGCCGGCGTTGCAACTTCAGGGCACGCCCTCCGAGCCCTGGGTGCTGGGGGTCATCGCGCTGGTGCTCTCGTACGCCGCCTACGTCGGCGAGGTACTGCGGGCCGGGTTGAACTCGGTGCACCCGGCGCAGCGCAACGCCGCCCGGGCGCTGGGGCTCAGCGAGTCGCAGACCCTGCGGCGGGTGATCCTCCCGCAGGCGGTGCGCAACGTGCTGCCGCCGCTGCTCAACGACTTCATCGCGCTGCAGAAGGACACCGCGCTGGTCGCCGTCCTCGGACCGCTGGAGGCGCTGCGGGTCGCGCAGATCAAGGCGGACTACGACTTCAACTACACCCCCTACCTCGGCGCGGCCGCCCTGTTCGTGGCGGTGACCATCCCGCTGACCAGGTACGCGGACCGGTTGCAACGCCGCGCGGCGCAGCGGACCTGGGCGGAGGCGGCGGCATGACCGAGCCACTGCTGCGGATCCGCGGCCTGCGCAAGCGGTACGGGGCGCGCCTGGTGCTGCGCTCGATCGACCTGGACGTCGCCGAGCACCAGGTGGTCTGCCTGATCGGCGGTTCGGGCTCCGGCAAGTCGACCCTGCTGCGCTGCGTGGACCTGCTGGACGTGGTCGACGACGGCACCGTCCACCTGGGGGAGACCGAGCTGACCGATCCCCGACTGGATCCGAACCTCGCCCGCCGGCGGATCGGCATCGTCTTCCAGGCCTACAACCTCTTCCCGCACCTGAGCGTGCTGGACAACATCACGCTCGCCCCGCGCCAGGTGCACCGGGTGCCCCGCCGGGCGGCCGAGGAGGCGGCCCGGGACCTGCTGGAGCGGCTGGGGCTCGCCGACAAGGCGCACGACTACCCCGACCGGCTCTCCGGCGGCCAGCAGCAGCGGGCCGCGATCGCCCGCGCCCTGGCCACCGAACCGCAGGTGCTGCTCTTCGACGAGATCACCTCCGCGCTCGACCCCGAACTGGTGGGCGAGGTGCTGGACGTGGTCACGGACCTGAAGCAGCGCGGCCTGACCATCCTGATGGCCACCCACGAGATGGGCTTCGCCCGGCAGGCCGCCGACCAGGTCTGCTTCCTGGAGGACGGCGTGATCCGCGAGCAGGGCAGCGCGGAGCAGGTGCTCACCGACCCGCGCCACGAGTCGACCCGGCGCTTCCTCTCCCGGGTGCTCGACCGCCGGTGACCCCGGGTCGGGCACGCCCTGCGGCGCGGCGGCGGGTGACGCGGCTATCTTCACAGCTGTGCACCCGCCGGGCACCCGCCCGGCCCGACCACTCGCCCACGCCCGCCCACGCCACCCACCCACCCTCGCCCGCCCACGCACTGGGAGCAGCCATGTCGACGGAGCCCGAGACCCTGCGCGCGGACGGGCTGCCGCCCACCGAGCGCCGCAATCCGGCCAGCACCCGGCTGGACGAGCTGACCACCACCGAGCTGCTCGAACTGATCAACGATCAGGACGCCACGGTGCCGGGCGCGGTGCGCGCCGTGCTGCCGCGGCTGGCCGAGCTGGTCGACACCGCGCTCGGCGTGCTGCGGGCCGGCGGCCGGGTGCACTACTACGGCGCCGGCACCAGCGGGCGGATCGCGCTGGGCGACGCCGTCGAGCTGGGGCCGACCTACGGGGTCGGGCCCGATCGCGTGCTGGCCCACCTGGCGGGCGGCCCCGGCGCCCGCGGGAGGGCCAGGGAGGACGCCGAGGACCACGCGCCGGACGAGGACGCGGCCGACACGCCCGGCACCGGGGACCTGGTGATCGGGGTCACCGCGAGCGGACGCACCCCGTACGTGGCGAGCGCGCTGCGCGCCGCCCGTGCGGTCGGCGCGCACACCGCGCTGCTCTCCGGCGACCCGGCCGCGCCGCTCGCGCCGCTGGCCGACCTGCACCTGGCGCTCGACACCGGCCCCGAGGTGGTGACCGGCTCGACCCGGATGAAGGCCGGCACCGCCCAGAAGCTGGCGCTCAACGCCTTCTCGACCGCGCTGATGGTCCGCAGCGGCCGCACCTGGTCGAACCTGATGATCGCCGCCTCGGCGAACAACGCCAAGCTGCGCGAGCGGGCCGTGCGCACCCTGGTGACCGCCTGCCAGGTCCCCGAGGAGACCGCCGCCCGTGCGCTGGCGCAGTGCGCCGGCGAGATCCCCACGGCCCTGGTCTGCCTGGTCGCCGGCGCGAGCCCCCTCGCCGCCCGCGAGGCGCTGGCCGCCCACCACGGCCACGCCTGGGCCGCGGTGCGCGCGCTGCGCGAGGAGACCGGCCGGTGACCGGCGACGGTCCGCTCTACCTCGGCCTCGACGTGGGAGGCACCCGGACCCGCGCGGTGCTGCACGACCGGCACGGCCGTGAGCTCGCCCGGGCGGCCGCCCCCGGCGGCAACCCCGCCGCCCGCGGCGCCGGCGCGGCGCTGGAGGTGCTCGGCGGCGCGGTGGCCGAGGTGCTGCGCGGGCGGGATCCGCAGCAGGTCGGCGGCTGCGTGCTCGGCCTGTCCGGACTGCGGGCGCTGCCCGACCGCGACGTCTTCGCGGCCGCCTGCCGGACGGCCTTCGGCCTGCCGGGGCCGGTGCGGCTGGTCTCCGACGCCGTGGTGGCGTTCGTGGCGGGCAGCGGCGCGGCGGCCGGGACGGTGCTGATCGCGGGCACCGGCACCATCTGCTGCCGGATCTCCCACCCCGGCGCCGACGGTGACGCCGCCACCCTCGACCCCGGCTCCGCTCCCGGGGCGGCCGACCCGGTGGTGACCGCGACCGCCGGCGGACTCGGGCGGGCGCTTGGCGGCGGGGGGGGCGGGGTCGGCGGGGTCGGTGGAGGGGGTGGCCAGGCGCACGCGCGGCCCACCGACCCGCTGGGCCGTGCGGTGCTGGCCGCGTGCGGCGTCACCGATCCCACCGCCCTGGTGCGCTGGGCCTACGACGGTCCGCCGCACCGGCTCGCCACCCTCGCCCCGCTGGTCAGCGAGCTGGCCCTGGCCGGCGACCCGGCCGCCGAGGGGTTGGCCGACGCCGCCTCGGCCCGACTGGTCGAGCTGATCCGCGCCATCCACCACCCCTGCGAGCCCATCGTGCTGGCCGGCAGCGTCGCCACCACGCCCGGCCCGATCCGCGACCGGCTGCTCGCCCGGCTGCGCGCCGACGGGCCCCCCGGGCCGGTCGGGTCCGCCCGCGACCCCGTGGCCGCCGCCCCCCCCCCCCCGATCCGCGCCCGGCTGCCCGCCCGCCTGCGCGCCGCCGCCCCGCCCGGGCCGGTCGGTTCGCCCGACGACCCGGTGGCCGCCGCCGCCCGACTCGCGGCCCGCCCGGGCTGACCGGAGGTGGCGCTCACTGCGCCGGAGCCGCGCGCGTGCGCCTGCCGGGCCCGTGCGCGGGGATCCGCAGCGACTCCAGCGCCGCCGGCAGCGCCGCCCCCGCCGCCGCCCCCGCCCCCGACGGCCGTCGGCCGAGCCGGCGGACCCAGTCGCAGAGCTCGGCGGTGTCGGCCGGGTCGGTCAGGTTCCCGAACCAGAGCGGCCCGGTCCGCGGTTCGCCCGGGAGCCGCCCGCGGGAGCGCACGACGACGACGTTGGCGACCTCGCACGGCCCCAGGCACTCGGTGACCAGCAGCTTCGCGTCCGGCAGGGACTCGACGGCCGCACCCAGGGCGGCCAACTGGCCCGCGTGATCGGTGCCGGGGCGCTTGGTGGCGCTGCCGCAGCAGCAGCCACGGCAGACGATGACGTCCACACCCGGCGGGCGGGCAGGGTCGACCGGTGGCATCGCAGAACTCCCTCGTGGGGTCCGCGCCCCAACCGTCGGAGAAACCACGGGTCAGTGTTCTGACTCCCGGCGCCGTACCCCGGACCTCCGAACCGCCCGTCCGCCGGGCGGAGTTCGCCGGAAGGGGCGGACACCGGTCACAGTGGCGGGACCGCCCCGGACTCGCACCGGGTTCCTGCACACCGTGGTCTCGGATGCTCGTGCATCTCGTGCGCGACCCTGCCGCACCCGGCGACGGCCCGTCAACCCACAGTGACGCAGCCCACGTCGACGCGAATGTCTCGCTAGGATCCCCGGATCATGGACCTGATGACGGGGAACGAGCTGGTCGCCATCCCGCCGGGGCGGGTGACGTTGTCGGACCGGCGGACCCGGCGCAGTTGGTCGGTCGACCTGGCGCCCTACCAGCTCGCGGCATCCCCGGTCACCCAGGCGTTGTACGCACGGATCACGGGCCGTCGGCCGAGTGCCACGTCCGGGGACCGGTTGCCCGTCGAGTCCGTCTCCTGGTGGGACGCGACGCGGTTCTGCAACGCCCTGTCCCAGCGGGCCGGCCTCACGCCCGCCTACCACTTCGGTGCCGAGGCCGACGTCATCGAGTGGGACGAGTCCGCCGACGGGTACCGGCTGCCGACCGAAGCCGAGTGGGAGCACGCCTGCCGGGCCGGGACGACCGGGCCGCGCTACGGGGAGCTCGACGAGATCGCCTGGTACCGCGGGAACTCGCACGAGCGCATCCACGAGGTGGGTGGCAGACGGCCCAACGCGTGGGGGCTCCACGACATGCTCGGCAACGTCTGGGACTGGTGCTGGGACGTCTACGACGCCGAGGTCTACGGCGCCTACCGGGTGCTCCGCGGCGGTGGTTGGTTCGATGAGCAGTGGAGTTGCCGGACCTCCGCGCGGCGCCGCAGCCACCCGACGTTCCAGGTCGACGACGTGGGATTCCGCGTCGCGCGTACCGTCCTGCGGTGATCCGCGCCCTGTGCGGCCCGCCCCGCGCGGGGCGGGCCGCACAGGGCAGGTTCAGGTCATCAGACTGACGAATATCCGGATATTCGGTCAACTATGCGCTGGTGCAAGGGCCGTGTGCAACGGGGGTACGCTGATTCCCGATGTGGACGAACTTCCTGTCATCGTCCGAATTCTTCGGCGTGCGCGCTCGCCGGGGAATGTCGGCGTGCCCGGCCGCGGTCGAAGGCGAGCAAGCCCCTTGAACAGCCTGGTGGATGGAGCGGCGCACGGCCTGGCGCAGGCCGAGGCGACCCTGCTGTCGGTATTCGACCCGCAGCACCGGGAGAATCCCTATGCTCCCCTGGCGGAACTCCGGGAGCTGGCGCCGACTTTTCATCACGAAGGCCTGGAGACCCGATTCCTGACCACGTTCGCCGACTGCCGGGCGGTTCTGGTCGACCCCGACTTCGTGGTTCCCGACCGCGCCTGGCTCGAACGCGAGCGGCCGGACTGGCTGGGGCACCCGGCCGCCGACTTCTTCTACTCCGCGCTGCTGGGCACCAACGCGGACGCCCACGAACGGCTGCGCCGGCCGCTGGCGGGGGCGTTCGGCGCCCGACGGGTCGCGGCGCTGGCGGCGGGATGCGAGAAGGCCACCGACGCCCTGATCGACCGGTTCGCGGAGGCCACCGCGAACGGCGCCGCCGCGGACTTCCAGGACCTGGTGGCGTACCCGCTGGCGGTCGGCGCGGTGGGCGACCTGATCGGCGTGCCGCCCGCGGACCACGGGCGGTTCCGCGAGCTGGGGGAGGGGGCCGCCCGGCTGCTGGAGCCGGTGCGGTCGGCGGCGGACTGGGCCCGGGCCGACCGGGCGGTGGCGGCGCTGCGGGACTACCTCGCCGACCTGCTGCGGCAGCGCCGGTCGCGGCCCGCCGAGGACCTGGCCAGCACCCTGCAGGCCCCCGGCGGCACCGCGGGGCCGGCGCTGACGGAGGGTGAGCTGGTGGACCTGCTCCTGCTGGTCCTCGTCGCCGGCTTCGAGACGACCGTCGGGCTGCTCGGCGGCTCGGTGTTCGCCCTGCTCACCCACCCGGACCAGCTGGCGCTGCTGCGCGTCGACCCGGCCCTGCTGCCCGGCGCGGTCGAGGAGTCGCTGCGCTGGGACGGGCCGGTGCTGATGACCGAGCGGCTGGCCGCGCGCCCGGCGCGGGTGGGCGCGCTGAGCGTCCCGGCGGGCGGCAGCGTCACCGTGGTCCTGGGCGCCGGGAACCGCGACCCGCGGCGCTACCCGGACCCGGACGCCTTCCTCGTGCGGCGCCCCGACGTGCGGGTGCTGAGCTTCGGCGCGGGGGCGCACCACTGCCTCGGCGCGGGGCTGGCCCGGCTGGAGGGCGCCGTGCTGCTTCGGCGGCTGCTCGCCAGGTTCCCCGCCCTGGGACTCGCCGGACCGCCGGTGCGGCGGGAGTCCGCCTGCCTGCGCGGCTTCGACCGCCTTCCGCTGGTCACCCGCGGCTAGCGACACCTCACCCGACCAAGGCCCAGCCCGACCAGGGGCCAGCCCGCCCCCGCCCTGCCCGCCCCTCGCGAAGGACCCTCCCGTGTCTCGAAGGACCCGCCCGTGAACTTCCTGCATCGCGAACGCGCCGTACTCGACACCTTCATGCCCGGGCTGGACCAGGCGCTCGCGCGGTACCCGCTGGGGGAGTTGGAGTGCTCGCCCAGCCCGGCGATCCAGGCGTTCCGGGACGCCGGCGGGCCGGGCCTGCTGGTGCCGGCCGTCAACGCCGGCGCGGGGGCGAGCGCGTTGCAGGCCGTGCGGGTGCAACGGGCGGTCGGGGCCCGCTGCCCCTCGCTCGCGGTGGCCACCACGATGCACCACTTCTCGATCGCCGGGCTGGTCGAGGCCGCCAAGTACGGCGACGGCCTGGAGGGGCTGCTGCTGGAGGCCGTCGCCAAGGACCGGATGCTGGTGGCCTCCGGCTTCGCCGAGGGCCGGGCGGGCCAGAACATCCTCAGCCCGCACATCACCGCCGAGCGGCGCGCCGGGCGGATCGTGCTGAACGGCAGCAAGATGCCGTGCAGCCTCTCGCGTTCGATGGACCTGCTGACCGCCTCCGTCGTGCTGAGGGGTGAGGACGGCGTGGACCGCCTCGCCGTCGCGCTGATCCCGGCCGCCACCCCGGGGATCACGGTCAAGCCGTTCTGGGGCACGCCGATCCTGGCGGGCGCCGAGAGCGACGAGGTCATCCTCACCGACGTCGAGCTGGACCCGGCGATGGTGGTGGCCACCGAGGTGACCGCCGACGCCGTGCCGGACGCGCTGAACATCGCGGGCTTCCTCTGGTTCGAGCTGCTGCTCACCGCCGGCTACCTGGGGATGGCCAGCGCGCTCGTGGAGCGGACGCTGGCCCGCCGCGGCGGCGCGCAGGACGACCCGACCCCGTACCTGGTCGCGGTGGAGGGCGCGGTGCTCGCCGTCGAGGCGGTCGCCCGCGCGATGGCCGACGAGGAGTGGAGCGACGCGCTGCTCGTCCAGGCGCTGACCGCCCGCTACGCCGCGCAGGACGCCATCGCGCACACCACCGGGGCCTGCCAGGCGGCGCTCGGCGGCATGGCGTTCATCGGCTCCCCGGAGGGCTCGTACCTGGCCTCGGCCGCGGTCGGCCTCACCTTCCACCCGCCGGCCCGCAGCCGGATGGCCCGCCCGCTGCGGGACTTCCTGGACGGCCGTCCGCTGCGGATCGGCTGAGTCGGTGGGCCCGACGGCGTCGGACGCCGGCCGCGCGCACGGTCGGCGGGTGGAGGTGCTGCGCAGCATCGAGGAGTTGGGGCGCGAGGTGTGGGAGCGGCTGGCGCCCGCGGACGACCCGATGTGGTCGTGGGGCGTCTTCCGTGCCCTGGAGCGCAGCCGGGTGGGGCCGGACGGCTACGCCTACCTGGTGGTGCGCCAGGGCGACGAGGTGACGGCCGTGCTGCCGCTCTGCCTCTTCGGCGAGCTGCGGCTCGACCAGGTCGTCGGTCCGCGCGAGCGGCGCCTGCTCGCCCCGGTGCGCCGGCTGCTGCCGCGGCTGCTGCGGGTGCCGATGCTCTTCTGCGGCCACCTGCTGGGACAGGGGCACGTGCTGGCGGCCGGCGGCGCGCTCGACGAGGGGAGCGGCCGGCTGCTGGTGGCGGCGGCCCTCGACTTCGCGCGGCGCGAGCGGCTGGGCACGGTGGTGTTCAAGGACTTCGCCCCCGCCGGCCTCGACCCGCTGCGCGGGGCGCTGCGGGAGGCCGGGTTCTTCCTCGTGCCGAGCCTGCCCGACACCGAACTCCCGCTCGGCGAGGCCTCGTTCGAGGAGTACCTGGCCGCACTGCCGGCCAAGCCGCGGCGCAACGCGCGCCGTAACCTGCGCACCTTCCAGGCGCGGCCCGAGCTACGGATCGAGGTGCTCGACGAGTTCGGCCACCTGCTGCCACAACTCCTGGCCCTCTACCGGCAGGTGATGGACCGCGCCGACCAGCGCCTGGACGTGCTGGACGCCTCGTTCCTGGCCGCCGTCGAGAGCGGCGCCGGGCTGGACCGGCGCCTGGTGGTCTGCTTCGAGGGGACCCGGCCGGTCGCCTTCCTGCTCTGCCTGTTCGCCGGCTCGGGGGCGGTCGGCGCCCGGATCGGCCTGGACTACCGGCTCGCCCACGCGGCCCGGCTCTACCACAACGTCCACTACGCGGCGATCCGGCTCGCGATGGCGGCCGGCTGCGGCCGGATCCGCTTCGCCCAGACCGCCTACCGGCCCAAGGTCGAACTCGGCTGCCGGCTGGTCGAGCAGTGGCACGCGATGACCCATGTCCGCCCACTGCCGCGGGCCGTGCTGCGCCACCTGCTGCCCCGCGCGCTGGGCGCCGCGCTGGCCGACGCCCTGGGCCCGCACGCCCCGGCCCCGCCGGCCCCGGCCCCCGAACGTCACGAGATGAGGTCGCGTCATGCCACGCGTTGAAGTGGAACTGTCCATCGCGGTACCGCCCGACGAGGCCTGGGCCGCGGTGGTGGACGTGCTCGGCTACCCGGACTGCATGGAGAGCGTCGACTCGGTCGAGATCGTCGAGCAGACCGACGCCTCGCACCGCACCACCGCCTGGTCGGTCCGCCTCAAGGGCTCGGTGCTGCGCTGGGTGGAGACCGAGCTGATCGACCATCCGGCACGCCGCTTCGACTTCGAGCAGATCAGCGGCGACCTGGGGGAGTTCGTCGGGCACTGGGCGGTGCGGCCCGCGCCGTCCGGCGGCAGCACGGTCGAGCTGCACGTCGACTTCGACATCGGCATCCCGCTGCTCGCGCCGATGCTCAACCCGGTGGCGGCCGACGCGCTGCGCGAGAGCGCCGCGCAGATGCTCGCCTCCCTCGAGACCCGGCTGCTCGCGCCGCAGGCCGTGCGGTGACGGCCACCATCGGCGTCGCCACCGACGACGCCGAACCCGCCGCCGCGCCCGTGGACGCCGCCGAGGTCTTCGACCGGCTGCGCCGCCACCTCTCCCCCAAGCTCGCCCTGACCGGGAGCTTCGCCGGCCGCGGCGCGGTGGAGGAGTCCGCCCGGGGCTGCCGGGTGACCCTCTCCGACGGCCGCAGCGCCCTGGACTTCGGCTCCTACGCCGTCACCCTGCTCGGGCACCGCCACCCGGCGGCCCTCGCCGCGGCGCGCCGGCAGCTCGACACCATGCCGACCTCCACCCGCAGCCTGGCCTCCCCGGTGGCGGCCGAGGCGGCCGCCCGCCTCTCCGGCTACCTGGGCGACGCGCTGCCGAAGGTCTACTTCGGCCTGAACGGCGCCGACGTGGTGGAGGTGGCCGTCAAGCTGGCCCGTCTGGCGACCGGCCGCGGCCGGGTGGTGGCGGTGCGCGGGGGCTTCCACGGCAAGTCGCTCGGCGCCCTCGCGCTGACCCACAGCCCGCTCTACCGGGTCGGGCTGCTGGGCTGCGCCACGGACGTCGTCCACGTCGACGGAAGCGATCCGGGTGCGGTGCTGCGCGAGGTCGCCGGCCGCGAGGTGGCCGCCGTCGTCCTGGAGCCGGTGCAGGGCGAGAACGGCGCCGTCCCGCTGGCCACCGACGTGCTGCGGCAGTGGTGCGCGGACGCCGCCCGGTACGGCAGCTTCGTGATCGCCGACGAGATCCAGTGCGGGCTGCGCCGGTGCGGGGAGCGGTCGGTCGCGCTCGCGGAGGGCCTGCCCGTGGACGCGGTGCTCTTCGGCAAACCGCTGGGCGGCGGCGTGGTCCCGCTGTCCGCGCTGCTCTGCTCGGAGCGGATGTACGCGCCGCTGGCCGCCGATCCGTTCCTGCACTCGGCCACCTTCGGCGGCCACCCGCTCAGTTGCGCGGTGCTGCTCGCCGCGCTGCCGGCGATCGAGGAGCTGGCCGAGCACGGGCGCACCCTGTCCGCGCTGCTGGACGGGGTGCTGGACGGGATCGGGCGGCGGCACCCACGGGTGGTGCGCGCGGTGCGCGGTCGCGGGCTGCTGCGCGGGATCGACTTCAGCTCCCCGCAGGTCGCCGGCGCGGTGGTGCTGGAGCTGGCCGCCGCCGGACTGCTGGTCTCGCCCTGCCTGAGCCGGCCCACCACCGTGCGGCTGCTGCCGCCGCTGGTCAGCACGGCGGACGACCTCGCCCAGGCGGCCGCGATCCTCGAGGCCGCCATCACGGCGGCCGCGCCCACCGGCCCGGCCACCGGCACCAGGTGACGTCGGGTCGCCCGGCGTCCCGGCAGAACGGAAGGAAGGACGACATGTCCACGCGCGAGGAACTGGCCGTGACGGTCAGAGCGGTCATCTCGGACGTGCTCGGCACGGAACCGGAGGAGGTGCACGAGCGGGTCAGCCTGCTGGAGGACTACGGCATCGACAGCCTGGAGCTGATGGAGATCGGGGCGCGCCTGGAGCGCACCCTGCAGCTGCGGATCGAGCTGCGGGACCTGACGGCGGCGCGCAGCGTCGGCCACGCCATCGACCTGCTGCAGAGCCGCCTGGCGGCCCGCCGGTGAGTGGCCGCCACCCCTCGGGCGGGCACCCCTCGGGCGGCCACCGCGTGGCCGTCACCGGGATGGGCGTGAAGTGCCCGGCGGGCAACAGCGTCGAGGAGGCCTACGCGAGGCTGCTGACCGCCAGGTCCACCGCGAGGCGGGTGCCGCAC
This sequence comes from Kitasatospora nipponensis, assembly GCF_039528135.1. Lineage (NCBI taxonomy): Bacteria > Bacillati > Actinomycetota > Actinomycetes > Kitasatosporales > Streptomycetaceae > Kitasatospora > Kitasatospora nipponensis. The sequence continues at coordinate 19,077 of NZ_BAAALF010000119.1, forward strand.
CTGGTCGAGCAGGACCTGCCGGTGCACTTCGCCTGCCTGGTACCGCCGTTCGACCTCGACGCCTACCTGACCCGCCGCGAGGCCCGGCAGATCGACCGCACCACCCAGCTGCTGCTCTGCGCGGCGGCGGACGCGGTGGCCCCCGCCGGTCTGCCCGCCGACCGGCCGCTCGACCGGGTGGGCGTGCAGATCGGCACCGGGATCGGCGGGCTGCCGAGCATGGAGGCGGTGACCCTCAGCCACGGCGCCCGCCCGCGCGACCTGCCGGTGCACACCGTGCCGCGGACCATGGCCAACTCGCCGGCCTGCCGCCTCGCCATGCGCTACGGCTTCCAGGGCGCCTGCACCACCTACTCCAGCGCCTGCGCGAGCGGCACCACCGCGCTGGGCGAGGCGGCCCGCAAGATCCGCTACGGCGAGCTGGACGTGGCGGTGGCCGGCGGCGTCGACTCGGCGGTCACCACGGTGGTGATGGGCGCCTTCGCCCGGATGCGGGCGATGTCCACCAGGAACGGCGAGCCGGCGCTGGCCAGCCGCCCCTTCGACGCCGACCGGGACGGCTTCGTGATGGCGGAGGGCGCCGCCGTGCTGGTCCTGGAACGGATGGACGCGGCCCTCGCGCGCGGCGCGGTGATCCACGGCGAGATCGCCGGCTACGCCGAGACCTGCGACGCCTTCCACATCGTCGCCCCGCACGAGGACGGCGAGCCGGCCGGCCGCTGCATGCGCCTGGCCGTCGCCGACGCCGGGATCGGCCCGGCGGACATCGGCCACGTCAACGCGCACGGGACCTCCACGCTGCGCAACGACCGCGCGGAGGCGCGGGCGATCGACCGCTGCTTCGGCGGCCAGTCGCCGCCGGTCACCGCCGTCAAGGGGGTCACCGGACACCTGATCGGCGGCTCGGGCGCGCTGGAGGCCGCGCTCGCCCTGCTCTGCGCGGCCCGCGGCGTGGTGCCGCCGGTCGCCAACCTCACCGGCAGCCCGGAGGCCGACCTGGTGGACCTGGTCGGCGGCACGGCACGCACCGTCGCGCCCGCCCACGTGCTCTCCAACTCCTTCGGGTTCGGCGGCCAGAACGCCTGCCTGGTGCTCGCCCCGGCGCCCTGACAGAGCCTCACCCCCCTCACCCGCTCGCCCTTGCACGGCGACCAACGATGGAGACCCAGCCATGCGAGTCCTGCTCACCGGCGCGACCGGAGTGGTCGGCACCGAGCTCGTGCGCCAGCTGCGCGGCGCCCTCCCACCGTCCGGGCCCACCCTGGTGCGGGTGGCCCGGCGGGCCGAGGACGAGACGCTGGTGCGCTGGCGGATCGGGGCCGAGCCGGCGCCGCAGGCCCTGTCCGGGCACTGGGACGTGATCGTGCACGCGGCCGCCACCACCCGCTGGACGCTCGGCCTCGACGAGGCGGTGGCCGCGAACGTCGAGCCGCTGCGGGCGGTCCTGGCTCTCGCCGACCGCGACACCCACCTCGTCCAGGTCTCCACCGCCTACGTCGGCGGCGTGCGCAACCCCGAGGACCTGCGCGGCGCCGAGTTCGAGGGCTACCGCAACGGCTACGAGTGGTCCAAGGCGCGCTGCGAGGAGGTGGCGCGCGCCGAGCACCCCGGCCCGCTGACCCTGGTCCGCCCGCCGCTGGTGGTCGGGCGGCGCGGCGACGGCGAGATCGCCCGCTTCTCCGGGCCGTACACGCTGCTCCATGCGCTGGTCTCCGGCCTGGCCGCGGTGGTGGTCGGCGACCCGGCGGGCTACGCGGAGATCAGCCCGGTGGACGAGGTCGCGGCGGTGATCGCGGCCGCCGCGCTGGGTGCGCCCCCGCCGCGGCCGCGCACCGAGGTGATCGCCGGCGGGCGCGGCGCGCTCACGCTGACCGCCCTGCTCGACGTGATCTGCGAGACCCTCAACGAGTGCCGGACCGCCCAGGGGGTGGCGCCCGTGGAGCGCCCGCCGCTGGTCTCCGGTGACAGCTGGGACCGCTTCTTCCGGCCGCTCGCCGACCAGTTCCTCTCGCCCTTCCAGAGCCAGGCCGTGCAGCTGCTCGCCATGTTCCAGAGCTACACCAGCATGAGCGAGCCGTTCGAACCCACCTGGACGGTCGTGGACCCGGCCGCGGTGATGGCCGCCTCCGTCCGCCACTGGGCCGCCCGCAAGCCCCGCCTCGCGCTGGCCCGCCCCGAGCCGTGGACCCTGCTGGCCGCCGCTGCCGGCTGAGCGGCCCGCCGGCTGCCCGGCGCGGCCCGGCTCGGCCCAGGCCCGCGCGGCCCGGCTCAGCCCAACTGGTTGACGGTGGCCGCGAAGAGGGCGGGGAAGCGGGCGGCGGTGGGCACGATCCGCGGCGCCAGGCGGGGCTGGGCGCGCAGCCACAGCAGCGCGCCGGTCAGCAGGCGGTAGCGCCGCGAGGCCCGGAGCCAGAGCCGGTCGTAGTCCTGCGGCCGGTCGGCCCGCACGCAGCGGACCAGCTCGGCGGCGGTGCCCAGCGCCATCGCGATCCCCTCGCCGGTCAGCGCGTCGACGTACCCGGCGGCGTCGCCGACCAGCAGCACCCGGCCGGCCACCCGGCCGCGCACCCGCTGGCGCAGCGGTCCCGCGCCGCGGGTGGCGCTCGCCGCGGCCCGCGGCAGCCGCCGGGCCAACTGCGGGAACGCGGCGAGCTGGTGCTCGTAGGGCGCGCGGTCGCCGGTGAGCAGGGCGACTCCCACCAGGTCGGGCCCGACCGGGGTGACGTAGGCCTCCGCACGGGCCGACCAGTGCACCTCGACGCAGTCCGACCACGGCGCGAGGGCGAAGTGCCGCCGCAGCCCGTACCTGGCCGGGCGCCGGTCGGGGGGCGCGGCGAGGTCCAGGGCGCGGCGGATCGGGGAGTGCAGGCCGTCGGCGGCCGCCAGGTAGCGGGCGGTGATCCCGGCGGCGGTCACCCGGTCGCCCTCCTGACGGACCGCCTCCACCCGCAACGGCAGGACCGGGACACCGAGTTCGGCCACCCGGTGGGACAGGGCCGCGTGCAGGTCGGTGCGCCGCACGCCGCGGCCCGGCAGCGCGTGGAAGTGCGCCTCGGCCCGGTGCCGTGCGTCCAGGTAGCGGATGCCCCGCAAGGGGTGGCCCTCGACGGTGACGCCCAGGTCGGCGAGGGCGGCCACGGCGGCGGGCATCAGCCCCTCCCCGCACGCCTTGTCGATGGGCGAGGGGCGGGGTTCGGCCACCACCACCCGCAGGCCGGCGCGGGCGGCGTGGATGGCGGTGGCGAGCCCGGCCGGCCCGCCGCCGGCCACCAGCAGGTCGATCACGCCGGCGCCCCGTCGAGCGCCGGCACGGCGGTCGGCGCCGTGCGCAGGGCCGCGTTCTCGCAGCGCAGCCGCACCGCGAGCAGCGGCAGGTTGAGCAGGGTGAAGCCGGTCGCGGTGAGCCAGGCGCAGTGCACCAGGGGCAGCGCGGCGCCCTCGACGACGACCGCGAGGTAGTTGGGGTGGCGCAGCAGCCGGTAGGGCCCGGTGGCCACCAGCGACAGGCCGGGGACCACCAGGACCCGGGTGTTCCAGCGCGGGCCCAGCGTGCCGATGCACCACCAGCGCAGCGCCTGCGCGGCCAGCGCCAGGGCGAGCATCGGCCACCCGAGGGCGGGCAGGAACGGCCGGTCGGCGAGGGCCGGTTCGGCCAGGCAGCCGGCCAGCAGCGCGGTGTGCAGCAGCACCATCGCGGGGTAGTGGCCGCGCCCGTACTCGACGGCGCCGCGCCGCCGGCTCCAGGCGGCGTTGCGGCGGGCGGTGATCAGTTCGGCCAGCCGCTCGGCGGCCACCAGCAGGACCAGGACGAGGTAGCGGGACACGGCGGCGGCTACCAGCGCAGCAGGACGAGTTCGGAGCAGAAGCCCGGGCCCATCGCCAACAGCAGCCCCGGTGTGCCGGGCAGCGGTGGGCGCAGGGCCAGGGTGTCGCGCAGGATGTGCAGCACGGAGGCGGAGGAGAGGTTGCCCACCTCGGCCAGCGAGCGCCAGGTCAGCTCCAGCGCGCGGGCCGGCAGGTCCAGCGTCTCGCGGACGGCCTCCAGGATCTTGGGGCCGCCGGGGTGGCAGACCCAGGCCGCCACGTCCTGCGGCTTGAGGTCGTGGTCCGCGAGGAACGCGTGGACCTCCGGGCCCAGGTGACGGCGGACCAGTTCGGGCAGCTCGGCGCCCAGCAGGATCTGGAAGCCGCTGTCCACGATGTCCCACCCGAGCAGGCGCTCGGTGCCGGGGTAGAGCCGGCTGCGGGTCGCGGTCACCACCGGCCCGTCGTCGGGCCGCCGGCTCGGGTGCTCCGCGCCGACCGCGCCCACCGCCGCCGCGCCGTCGCCGAAGAGCGAGCCGGCGACCAGGTTCGCCGCCGAGGCGTCGGTGCGCTGCAGGGTCAACGAGCAGAGCTCGACCGACAGCAGCACCGCCACGCCGTCGGGCCGCCCCCGCAGGTAGTCGTGCAGCCGGGCGATGCCGGCGGCACCGGCCACGCAGCCCAGCCCGAAGATCGGCACCCGCCGCACGTCCGCCCGTAGGCCCAGCCGCCCCGCCAGCCGGGCCTCGATCGAGGGGGCGGCGATGCCGGTCACCGAGGTGGAGATCACCAGGTCCACGTCGGCCGGGCGCAGCCCCGCCTCGTCGAGGGCCGCCCGCACCGCCCGCTCGCCCAGCTCCAGGGCCGCCTCGATGAACGCGTCGTTGGCCTGCCCGAAGCCGTTCAGCGTGGCGTACCGCTCCAGCGGCAGGGCCAGGCGGCGGGTGCGCACCGTGGAGGTGGCGTGCAGCCGGTCCAGGACGCCGCGTTCCTCCTCGCGCACCAGGCCCATGGCGGCCAGCGCGTCGGTGATCTCGTGCTGCTCGTACGCGTGGGGCGGGAGCACTCCGTGGACAGCGGCGATTCGCGTCATGGGCCCAGCATAGGAACAAATGCCCTCGAATCCCCCGGCTGACGAGGTGTCAGCGGGCGTTTCCCGCCCGGCCGTGGCGATCCGCCGGCTTCCATGGGCCGACTTCTAGCATCGCCTCATGCCCAGCAGTGCAGCACCCACCGCCGCGGCCCCCGGCGCCGAGCTGGCCCCGCGGCCGACGCCCCGTCGCCCGCTGCGTTCGGCGCTCGGGCTGCTACGCGCCTGCCACCTTCCGCCGACGCTGGCCGTCACGGCCCTGGTCACCGCGCTGGCGGGGGGCTCCGGCCGGGACGCGGCCGGCTGCCTGCTGGTCGCCGCGGCCGTGCTCACCGGTCAGCTCTCGGTGGGCTGGTGCAACGACCGGGTCGACCTCGCGCGCGACCGCGCGGCCGGCCGGCGGGACAAGCCGCTGGTGACCGGGCTCCTCGCACCGCGGACGGTCTCGGTCGCGGCCGGCTGCGCGCTCGCCCTGTGCGTTCCGCTCTCGCTGGCCGGGGGCGCGGCGGCGGGCGCCGCCCACCTGACCGGCGTCGCGGCCGCCTGGGGCTACGACCTGGGCGTCAAGCGGACGCTCGCCTCCTGGCTGCCGTACGCCCTGGGCTTCGGCCTGCTGCCCGCCTTCGTCACCCTCGGGCTCCCCGGCCGGCCCTGGCCCCCCATCTGGTCCCTCGCCGCGGGCGCCCTGCTCGGGGTGGGCGCGCACCTGACCAACGTGCTGCCCGACATCGACGCCGACCTCGCCGCGGGCGTGCGCGGCCTGCCGCAACGCCTGGGCCGGCGCCGGACCCGCGCGCTCGCGCCCCTGCCGCTGCTCGCCGCCTGCGCCCTGCTGGTCTTCGGGCCACCCGGACCGGTGGGCCCCGCGGACTGGGCCGCCCTCGCCGTCACCGCCGCGCTGGCCCTGGCCACCGTCCTGCCCAGCACCGCCCCGCCCAGCACCGCCCCGCCGGCCGCCGGCGGGTGGCGCGGTCGGCTCCCGTTCCTGACCACCCTCGCGCTGGCGGCCACCTGCGTCACCCTGCTCCTCCTGCACGGCGCGGCGCTGGCCTGACCGTCCACCTGCCGCCCACCCGCCCCGGGAACCGGATCGGGGGCTCCCGCGTGGAAGATCACGACCGATCGTCCGGGAGCGGGAACGGGAGCGGGGGCGGGAGTGAGCGTGACAGCGGAGCGGGGCAGGGACCGGGCGGGCGGCTGCGGGTGGGTCCTGGGGGCCTGGGTGCTCGCCACGGCGGGCGCCTTCCTCGGCAGTGCCACGGTCGTCCGGGCCTGGCACTCCTGCCTGGGCCAGGACCACGAGTCCGCCGCCACCGGGTCGGTCGCGGTGGTCGGGTTCTGGGCGGTCCTGCTGACCGCGTTGCTGCTGCTCGGCGCGCTGCCCGGTCCGCCGCGCCGGCGCCGCCGCTGGCTGTGGCCGGCCATGCTCGCCGTCACCGCCGTGCTGACCTGGCTGTTCGTGGTGGGGATGGGCACCCCGCCGTCGCCGCAGCCCGGGTCGTCGGCGGAGGTCGGGTGCGACACCAGGCCGGCCTACCCGTTCGCCGGACCCGGGTAGTGCTCGTGCGGCAGGCGTCCGGCCGCCTCGTCGTAGCGCAGGGCGACCAGGCGGGCGAGGGCGCCGTGCGGGCCGAGCGGGGCCGAGCTGAGGCACGCTCCGGCGCGGGCCGCGCGGCGGGCGAAGAAGCCGGGACCCAGCAGGTACGGGGCGAGGGTGACCCGGGCGTGTCCGGCCGCGCGCACCGCCGCGACGGCCTCCGCGAGGGTGGGCCCGGCGGCGCACAGGTACCCGGCGGGGACCTGCGCGCCGCCGGGCAGGCGCTCGCGCAGCAACGCCGCCATCGCCA
>NZ_BAAALF010000120.1:0-25699 GCF_039528135.1 Kitasatospora nipponensis
GCTGGTCGGCGCCGGGGTCGGCGTCGCCCGGCTGCGGGCCGCCGATCGCCACGGTGGGCGCCGGTCCGATCGGCACCGCGGCCGCGAGCAGCGCCAGCGCCGTGGAGGCGGTCCCGTACGACAGGTCGGCGCCGATCCGCGGGCGCGGCGGCGCGCCGGGCGTCGTCGCCGGCGAGCTGCGCACCCGGGAGCGGACCGCCTCCAGCAGCGTGCGGGTCAGCTCGCGGACGGCCGGCGCCTCACCCGCGGCGCCGGGGCCGGTGCCGGGCTCCCCCTCGTCGTCGTAGCCGGTCACGTGCGGGCGGCCGCCGCGGATCGCGAGGGTGTGACCGGGCGGGACCCGGGCCACCCCCGCGTACGGGGTGCCGGTGCCGATCGCCTCGGGCGACTCGGGGCAGGCGAGCCGGGCCGCCAGGTGCCCGGTGTCCACCGGGGCGCCGACCAGGTCGGCCAGCGGCAGGCCGGCGGTGGCGAAGGCGGTGCCGCCGCACCACGGGGTGTGGAAGACGGGCTGCAGGCCGGCCAGGTCGGTCAGCAGCAGCGTGCTGCGGGTGCCGATCCGCAGCACCACGGTGTAGCTGCCGGGCCAGCCGGCCAGGTGGCGCACGGCGCCGCCGCGGGCGGCGGCCAGGCCCGCGGCCAACTCCCGGTCGCTGGCGCCGCAGTGGCCCAGCACCAGCATCCGGGCCACCGCCTCGGTGTCGGCCGCGAGGTCGGCGGCGACCGGCCCGGTGACGACCTCGTTCGGGCCGCCGGGGCAGAGCACGGCCTGCCGGATCTCCTCGGCACGCCAGTCGCCGACCGCCCAGAGCGGGTCGGGGCCGGTCCAGATCTCGGTGGCGGCCAGCGGACGGACGGCGGCGAGCGCGGCGAGCGCGTCCTGCAGGGTGACCGGCTCCCCCGGGACCCGCGCCGGCACGGCGGTGGCCGCGGCGTACGCGCCGGCGCGCAGCGCTCCGCCAGCCAGGGATCCGACGCCCGGGGATCCGACGCCGCCGCCCGACCGGCCACCGCTCCCGATCCCGGCCCGGCGGCCCCGGATCCCGATCTGGGACACCCCGCCGCTCCAGCCCGCCAGCCACCGCATCGCGCCTCCACCGGGGTGTGCACATCTCGGGGCCCGGTGCGGCGACCCGTGGTCAGTTCGCCTCCGCGCCAGGAGACATCGTGCCACCGGCAGGCGCCGGAGCACCCCGTCGCGGGGTCGGGTGATTCCGGTGGGGTACGGGTGATTTCGGACGCGGGGCGGCGCCGGCGGCGGTCGGATTTCGGACACCGCCCCGAGCACCCGCCCGCGAGCGCCGCGCCTGGGGTGCCGCGCGGGCCGGGCCTCCCCCTCCGTGGCCCGGGCCGCGCGGCGCGGACGGCGTCGGCCGGGATCCACCCGGGGCTCGCCGCCCGGTCCGCGGGACCTGTGCGGGGACGGCCGCCGGCGCGGCGCGCGCCTCACCGGACCCGGCAGGGCCCAACCGGCCCAACCGGCTCCCCAGGCGCGGCAGGCCCGGCCGGCACACCAGCACGGCAGCTCAACGCGGCACCCGAGCGCGGCACCCGCGCCCGGCTCGACCGGCGCCCCACCGACCGCCCCACCCCGTGGCACGGCCGCTGCGCCCGATCGCCACGGCAGGCGCTCCGGAGCCGACCGGCGCGGGCGCCGCGCGTCCGATTCGCGGCGCCCGGCCCGGGCCGGCGGCCCCGGCCGCCCTCCGCCACGACGCCCCGATCACGGCCCGGCCCTCCCCGGACGCACCGGCCCCGGATGGCCGAAAAGCGGCGCAAAGCCCGGGAGGGCATCCGCATGCCCTCCCGGACCTCGGCCACCACCCGCGGGGAACTGAGGTAGCGGCATCCCCCGGCCCGCCGGGTCCTCGACGGCGGGCCGACCCACAGCCCCTAGGGAACTGCCGGGGTGCCGGGCGAGCCAGGGGGCACAGGTGGGCGCACGTCAACACGCGACCGGAGCACGGCCCTCCTCCTGCCCCGCACCCCGTGCCCGGCGACCGGTCGCACCGCCCCGGCGCCCGGCACCCGCCCCGCGAACGGCGGGCCGCGGGCCGAAACCCTGCCCCCGCGGGGCCGCCCCGGACCGGCCGGGGCGCGTCCGGCGGGTGCGCGATCCCGCCATCCGGAATACCGACCCTTAACCCTGGGAACCCGGCCGACTACGCTAGGTGCCAGCACGCCGGGCGATCCCGCCCGCCGCCCCACCCCGGCGGCCCGCGCACCACCCGATCGCCACCCGCTCACCAGCCGACCGCGAACACCGGACAAGGGGGTGCCGTCGCCTTGAGCATCAACCCACGAGGACCCAACGAACGGCTCGGCGCCCTCCTGGCGCAGGCCCAGATCAGCAACGCCGGCCTGGCCCGCCGGGTCAACGACCTGGGCGCGCAGCGCGGCCTGACGCTGCGGTACGACAAGACCTCGGTGGCCCGCTGGGTCAGCAAGGGCATGGTCCCGCAGGGCCCGGTGCCGCACCTGATCGCCACCGCGATCGGCGGCAAGCTGGGGCGGCCGGTCCCGCTGGAGGAGATCGGCCTGGGCGACACCGACCCCACCCCCGAGCTGGGCCTGGCCTTCCCGCGCGAGGTCGCGCAGGCGGTCCGGTCGGCCACCGACCTGTGGCGGGTCGACCTGGAGCTGCGGCGCGGGCCCGGCGGGGCCCGCTGGAGCGACGCGCTGGCCGGCACCTTCTCGGTGGCGGCGTACGCCACGCCGGTCTCGCGCTGGCTGATCAGCCCGGCGGACGGCTCGGTGGCCCGCGGCGAGAACGACGCGCTCACGGCTCCGGTCCTGCCCTCGGCGGCCGCCCTGCCCCCCGCGCGGCCTCCGGTGCCCACCGTGCCGCCGGCGCGGCGGGCCCAGCCGGCACTGTCGCCGCCCGCCCCGCAGCAGGCGCCCCGCCCGCCCGCGCACGCCCCCCAGACGCCCGACACGCCGGGCGCGCGGGCCGGCGAGCGCTCCGGGTACCGGGTCGGTCAGGCGGACGCCGCCAAGCTCCGCGAGGCCGCCCAGGAGGCCCGCCGCTGGGACTCCAAGTACGGCGGAGGGGACTGGCGTTCGTCGATGGTGCCGGAGTGCCTGCGGGTGGAGGCCGCCCCGCTGCTGCTCGCCTCGTACAGCGACGCGGTGGGCCGCGCGCTCTTCGGCGCCACCGCCGAACTGACCCGGCTGGCGGGCTGGATGGCCTTCGACACCGGCCAGCACGAGGCGGCCCAGCGGTACTACATCCAGGCCCTGCGCCTGGCCCGGGCGGCGGCCGACGTGCCGCTCGGCGGCTACGTGCTGGCCTCGATGAGCCTCCAGGCGGCCTACCGCGGCTTCGCCGAGGAGGCCGTGGACCTCGCCCAGGCCGCCCTGGAGCGCAACCGGGGCCTGGCCACCAACCGCACCATGAGCTTCTTCCACCTGGTCGAGGCGCGCGCCCAGGCCCGGGCCGGGAACGCCGGGCCGTGCGCGACCGCGCTGGCGGCGGCCGAGAGCACCCTGGAGCGCTCCCGCACCGGCGACCTCGATCCGGCCTGGATCGACTTCTACGCCTACGACCGCCTCGCCGCCGACGCCGCCGAGTGCTTCCGCGATCTCGGAGTGCCCACCAAGGTGCGCCAGTTCACCCGCGAGGCGCTCGCGCGGCCGACCGAGGGCTTCGTCCGCTCGCACGGCCTGCGGCTGGTGGTCTCCGCGATGGCCGAGGCCGAGGCCGGCAACCTGGACGCCGCCCTCGAGGCCGGCGAGCGCGCCGTCGAGGTGGCCGGCCGGATCTCCTCGCAGCGCAGCCGGGAGTACGTCCGCGAGATGATCCGCTACCTGGAGCCGTTCCAGGGCGAGCGCCGGGTCCGCGAGTTGACCGAACGGGCCCGCCTGGTACCGGCCGCTCCCGGCTAGGGCCTGTCCGCCGCCACCCTCCGCGGTCCACGCCCACGGTCCGCCGCCCGGCCGCCCCGCCGCCCGGGGGGTGCCGCGCGGCGCCGCGCCGTGGCACGATCGGCGGCGGACGGGGGGCCGTTGGACGAAGGAGCGGCAGTGGCGTACGACTACGACGTCCTGGTGGTGGGCGGCGGAATCGTCGGCCTCTCCACCGCCTACGCCCTGACCGGCGCCCGCACCGGGCTGCGGGTGGGCGTGCTGGAGAAGGAGTGCGCGCCGGCCACCCACCAGAGCGGGCGCAACAGCGGCGTGATCCACAGCGGCGTCTACTACCGCCCCGGTTCGCTCAAGGCCCGGTACGCCACCGAGGGCGCCGCCGCGATGGTGGCGTTCTGCCGTGAGCAGGGTCTGCCCCACGAGGTGACCGGCAAGCTGATCGTGGCCACCTCCACCGCCGAGCTCCCGCGGCTCGCCGAACTCGCCGCCCGCGGCCGGCGCAACGGCATCCCGGTCGAGGAGTTGACCCCCGAGGGGATCCGCGAGCACGAGCCCGAGGCGGCCGGCGTGGCCGCGCTGCGGGTGACCACCACCGGCATCTGCGACTACCGCCTGGTGGCCGGTGCCTACGCCCGCCTCGCCCGGCAGCAGGGTGCCGCGCTGCACACCGGCCGGGAGGTGCGGGCGGTGCACCGGCGCGCCGACGGGGTCACCGTGCAGACCGCCGCCGGCGAGCTGCGCTGCGCGGTCCTGGTCAACTGCGCCGGCCTGCACAGCGACCGGATCGCCCGGCTGGCCGGCGACGACCCCGGGGTGCGGATCGTCCCGTTCCGCGGCGAGTACTACGAACTCGTCGCCTCGAAGCGGCACTTGGTGCGGGGCCTGATCTACCCGGTGCCCGACCCGGCCTTCCCGTTCCTCGGAGTGCACCTGACCCGCGGCATCCACGGCGACGTCCACGTGGGCCCCAACGCCGTCCCCGCGCTGGCCCGCGAGGGCTACGACTGGGGCACGGTGCGCGCCCGCGACCTGGCCGACACCCTGCGCTTCCCCGGCAGTTGGCGGCTCGCCCGCCGGCACTGGCGCTACGAGCTGGGCGAGTTGCACCGCTCGCTCTCCCGCGAGGCGTTCACCACCGCCGTGCAGCGCCTGCTGCCGGCCGTCACCGCCGCCGACCTGGTCCGGGCCACCGCCGGCGTCCGGGCCCAGGCGGTGGCCCGGGACGGCTCACTGCTGGACGACTTCGCCTTCGCCGGCTTCGACCCGGCCGACCCCGCCTCGCCCCGCCGCCTGGTGCACGTGCTCAACGCCCCCTCGCCCGCCGCCACCGCCTCGCTCGCGATCGGCCGCGAGGTGGCCCGCCGGGCGCTGGCAGCGCTGGCGGGCGGCGGCTGACCACCCGGACCGGCGGCTCCGGGGCCCGGGCCTCGGGGCCGCTCCGGCGCCCTGCCCGACCCGTCGCGCCCTTTGTAGAATCGACGGCATTGTGACTGCCACTGCCCCCACCCCCCAGCTCCCCGCCCAGGGCGGCAACCGCCGCTTCGCCGACTCCCCCTCGGCCCGGCTCTCCGCCGCCCCCGCCGGCTACCCGGCCCCGATGTACCCGCATCTGGCCACCGAAGCCCAGCACAGCGAGCGGCGGATCCGCAGCTTCCAGCCGCGCCGCGGCCGGATGACCCAGGCCCAGGCCGGCGCCCTGGACCGCAACTGGGAGCGGTTCGGCCTGGCCATCGACGGCACCCCGCTCGACCTGCCGGCCCTCTTCGGCGACCTGCCGGTCACCCTGGAGATCGGCTTCGGGATGGGCGAGACGACCGCCGCGATGGCCGCCGCCGACCCGGCGATGGGCATCCTCGCCGCCGACGTGCACACCCCCGGCCACGGCAACCTGCTGAACCTGCTGGAGCGCGACGGCGCCCAGAACGTGCGCCTCGCCGCCGGCGACGCGGTGATCCTGCTGCGCGACATGCTCCCCGACTCCTGCCTGGCCGGCCTGCGGGTCTACTTCGCCGACCCGTGGCCCAAGCCCAAGCACCACAAGCGCCGGCTGGTCCAGCAGTCCTTCCTCGACCTGGTGCTGCCCCGGCTCGCGCCCGGCGCGCTCGTGCACTGCGCGACCGACTGGGAGCCCTACGCCGAGCAGATGCTCGACGCCCTCACCGTGCGCCCCGAACTGGTCAACCTGCACCCCGAGGGCGACGGCAGCGCCTGGACGGACGAGCAGCGGGCCGCCGACGGCACCGTCCCCGGCTACGCCCCGCGCCCCGACTGGCGGCCGCTCACCAAGTTCGAGCGCGCCGGGATCGCCAAGGGCCACGTGGTGCACGACCTGCTCTTCCGCCGGATCTGACGCTGGGTGAGGCGAGCGGTACGGATTGTGCCGCTTCCGCCACCCCCGGGGACGCCCGTCCCCTACGCTTTCCGGGTGAGCAGTGGGTCGAGCGACGGACCGCGTGCGGCGGTCGTCCCCGGCTCGGAGCCGACCACGGCACCGCCGTCGGCCCCCGGGCCCGCCCCCGCGTGGGCGGGCGCCCTCGCCGCGCTGCGCCACCCGCTGGCCGGGCCCGCCGCGAGCGCGCTGCTGCTGGGCGCCTGCGCCGTCCTGATCGTGCACCTGGTCCAGTCGCAGACCGGCACCACCGGGCTGCTGGTCGGGCTGGGCCTGGCCGTGCTTCCGGTGCCGTTCGTCCTCGGCGCGCTGACCTGGCTCAACCAGAGCGCGCAGGTGCCCGCCCGCCGGCTGGCGCTCTGCCTGGCCTGGGGCTCCTGCGCGGCCACCACCGCCGCCCTGCTGGCCAACGGCTGGGCCAGCGACTACCTCACCGCGCTGCAGGGCAGCGCCCGCGGCCAGACGCTCGGCGCCGAGTTCGCCACCCCGCTGATCGAGGAGACCGCCAAGGGCGTGGTCCTGGTCCTCACGATGCTCCCGCTGCGGCGCGCCGCCCGCGGCCGGTCGGGACGCGACGGCGCGGACGGCAACGCCGGCCACTGCGGCGAGGCCCGCGAGGACGGCTGCGGGCAGGCCCCGCCGGGCCCCGGGCCCACCCGTGCGGACCGGGCCCGGCTGCGCCGCCGGGCGGTGGCCAGCGGCATCGTGCTGAGCGGCATCACCGCCTGCGGCTTCGCCTTCACCGAGAACGTCCTCTACCTCGGCCGCGCCTTCACCGACGACCAGCGCCAGCGGCTGGACTCGATCGGCCTGGGGATGAGCCCCAGCCTGCGCGACTACGACGACACCGTGCACACCTTCGTCCTGCGCGCACTGCTCTCGCCCTTCGCCCACCCGCTCTTCACCGCCCTGACCGGGGTGGGCCTGGCCGTCACGCTGACCGCCCGGCGGCGCTGGCCGGCCCGGCTCGCCGCCCCCGGCGGCCTGCTGCTGGCGGTGGCCCTGCACGGGGCGTGGAACACCGCCGCCGGCCGCGGGACCCACGAGTTCCTGCTGGTCTACGCGCTGCTGATGGTGCCCTGCTTCGTCCTGCTCACCGGGCTCGCCCTCTGGTCGCACGGCCGCTCGCCGTAGGGCGGCGCGCGGCGGGGCCCCGGTCGGGGAGGACGGGAGTGCGGGCGGGGGCCGCTCGTGGAAGCGATTTCCCTTCCCGGTCAGCATCCCGTACTGTTGGGTTTACCGACGCGGGGTGGAGCAGCTCGGTAGCTCGCTGGGCTCATAACCCAGAGGTCGCAGGTTCAAATCCTGTCCCCGCTACTCTCGTCGAAGGCCCGGAGGATCTCCTCCGGGCCTTCGGTGTTTCCACCGGCCGGGTGGCAGTCCCCGGCAGCCCCTCCCGTAGCCCTCGCGGCCGCTTGTCGCGCGGGCGACAACTTTTTCCCGGGACGCTGTTGACGCCGCCCGCGCGCTGGTCCACCGTGGGTCCACCCTGCGGTCCTCCGCCGGGACCGGAGAGGAGCGGGCCGATGGCCTCGGGGGGCGTGGACGGCGGGGAGCTCCGGTACGGGCTGCTCGGGCCGCTGCTGGTCCGCCGGGCCCAGGCGGAGTGCGACGCCGGGCCGGCGATGCAACGGGCGGTGCTGGCGGTGCTGCTGGTCGGGGCCAACGAGCCGGTACCCCGGGAGCAGATCGTGCAGGCGGTCTGGGGGCCCAGGGCCACCGCCAACTCGCCCGGCCTGGTGGCGACCTACGTGTCGCGACTGCGCCAGCTCCTGGAACCGGACCGGCCGCGGCGGGCGTTGGACGGCGTGCTCTCCTCGCGCGGTGCCGCCTACCGGTTGGCGGTCGGCGCCGGCTGCCTGGACCTGCACGAGTTCGAGGCGGCCCGGCTGCGGGCCCGCTCCCAGCGGACCTCCGGTGACCTGCCCGGCGCGCTGGCCGCCCTGGACGGCGCCCTCGCGCTGTGGCGCGGTGGCGCGCTGGACGGCCTGCCCGGACCGTTCGCCGCGCTGCACCGCGGACGGCTGGCGGAGCTGCGGCTGGCGAGTGCCGAGGAGCGCTTCGAGCTGGCCCTGCTGCTCGGCCGCCATCACGAAGTCGTCGCCGAGCTCGGCCTGTTGGCGGCCGGTCACCCGCACCGGGAGCGGTTGCGCGGGCTGCTGATGCTGGCCCTCTACCGGGCCGGGCGGCAGAGCGAGGCGCTGGCGGTCTTCGCGGAGACCCGGCAGCTGCTGGTCGCCGACCTCGGGCTGCTGCCGGGGCGGGAGTTGGACGAGTTGCACCGGCGGATCCTGTGCACCGACCCGCGCCTGGAGCTGGACGGGCCGGCCGCGGCCGGTCCCGGACCGTTGCGGGTCACCTGGCGGCCGGCCCAACTGCCCACCGATCTGGCGGACTTCACGGGCCGGACAGCCGAGGTCCGGGCGGTCTGCCGGATCCTGGGGACCGGCCCGGTGCGCCGGATGGGGGCCGTCCCGGTGGTGGTGCTGAGCGGGCCGCCCGGGGTCGGCAAGACGGCGACCGCGGTGCACGCCGCGCACCGGCTGCGCGAGCGCTTCCCGGACGGGCAGTTGTACGCCGCGCTGCACGAGGCGGACGGGCGGCCGCGCGAGCCGGCCGAGTTGCTGGGACGGCTGCTGACGGACCTGGGCGTCGAGCCGGCCCTGCTGCCGGCCGGGCCGGAGAGCCGGGCGGCGCTCTTCCGGTCGGTCGCCTCGGGACGCCGGCTGCTGCTGGTGCTGGACGACGCGGCCGGCGAGCGGCAGGTGGCGGCGCTGCTGCCGGGCTCGCCGGGGTGCGCGGTGCTGGTCACCAGCCGGGGCCGGCTGGCCGGGCTGCCGGGGGCCTGGGCGGTGCCGCTGGACTGCCTGGGGCCGGTGGAGGAGGGCCGGTTGCTGGGGCGGCTACTGGCGGAGGCGGGCGAGCGGGCCGGTCCCGGGCCCGGTCCGCGGGCGGCTGCCGGTGGGGGAGCGGGGGCGGGCGCCGGCGGGCAGCAGGCGGTGCTGGCCGCCTGCGCCGGGCTGCCGCTGGCGCTGCGTTCGGCCGTCGCCCGGGTGGCGGCCCGGCCGGGGCGGGGTCTGGCCCCGCTGGTGGCCCGGTTGGCCGACGAGCGTCGCCGGCTGGCCGAACTGAGCCCCGGCGGGGGCGGGGTGGCGCAGGCACTGGGCTCGGCCGAGCGGCGACTGCTGGACGGGCCAGGCGGTGCGGCGGCCGCCTGGGCACTGCGCTCGCTGAGCCGCTCGGTGCAGGGCCCGGGAGCCGACGGTTTCACCGCGGAGCGGGCGGGCCGGCTGCTGGGGCGGACCGAGGAGCGGGCCGAGGAACTGCTCGACCTGCTGACCGCGCACGGCCTGCTGCTGGCCGCGGCCGACGGCCGTTACCGGCTGCACCCGCTGACCGCGCTCTACGGACGGCACGGCACACCGCCGGTGCCGTCGCCGTCGTCTGCGCCGGTGCCGTCGCCTTCGGACGAGCTGCCCGGTGGTCGCCCGGTGGCCGGATGGACGGCGGATGGAATCCGGATGCCGTCCGATCGGATCCGACCGCCGGCCTGACCGCGCTGACCGGCGCCGATCCGTCGGGACGTCGAACGGCCCCTGAGGGCAAGGGCCTTGACGGTGCGCCCGGTGGCGCCCGGCGGGCTGGTCACCCTTGACCGGCTATTTGGTCTAGTCCACTCTGTGTGCCGGGCCCCGGGACGAGCTGCCCAGCCGTGCCCGAGGTGCCCGCCTCCCTGCTGCCTGCGTTCCGCGTCACCGGCGCGGCTCACCCCACCGAGCCGCCCTGCCTCCCGCAATCCCAGCGAGCCGAGGAGTTGCCCCGTGCACCGTGCGACCGGACAGTCGATGAGAAGACCCGGCGCGGCCGACCGGCCGACCACGCCGGCCGCCCGCGCCGCACTGGCCGCCGTGCTGGCCCTCGCGCTGGCCGTGGCCGGCGCGCTGCTGCTCGCCACCGGCGGCAGCGCGCGCGCCGACGTGCCCAACCTGCTCGCCAATCCGGGCTTCGAGCAGGGGCTGGCCGGCTGGAGCTGTTCGGCCTCCTCCGGCGCCGCCGTGGCCGCCCCGGTCCACAGCGGCTCCCGCGCCCTGCAGGCGACCCCGGCCGGCAGTGACAACGCGCAGTGCACCCAGCAGGTCAGGGTGCTGCCCAACGCGAGCTACGCGCTCAGCGCCTGGGTCCAGGGCAGTTACGTCTACCTGGGCGTGAGCGGGACCGGCGCCACCGACACCTCCACCTGGAGCACCAACTCGGCGTGGAACCAGCTCAGCACCACCTTCACCACCGGGTCGAGCACGGTGGTGACGGTCTACCTGCACGGCTGGTACGGCACGGGTGCCTACGGCGCGGACGACCTGGCGCTGGCCGGGCCGCCCGGATCGCCCCTGCCGACGCTGACCTCCACCCCGCCGGCGACGTCCTCGCCGACCGCGACGCCCACCGTCACTGCCACGCCCACCGCCACCGCGACGCCGACCGCCACGCCCACCGCGACCGCCACGCCGACCGCGACCGCGACGCCCACCGGCCCCGGCAACCCGGCCGCGCACCGGCTCACCGGGTACTGGCAGGACTTCGACAACGGCGCCACCGACCAGCGGATCAGTGACGTCAACGCGGCCTACGACATCATCGCGGTGGCCTTCGCCGACGCCGACCCCACGAAGCCCGGCGGCATCACCTTCACCCTGGACGGCACGCTGGCCGGCAAGCTCGGCGGCTACACCGACGCCCAGTTCAAGGCCGACATCAGGGCCAAGCAGGCGGCCGGCAAGAAGGTGGTCATCTCGATCGGCGGCCAGAACGGCACCATCTCGGTCGGTGACGCGACCTCGGCCGCCAACTTCGCGAGCAGCGCCTACGCCCTGATGCAGAACTACGGCTTCGACGGCGTGGACATCGACCTGGAGAACGGCGTCAGCGCCACCTACCTGGGGCAGGCGCTGCACACGCTGGCGGCGAGGGCCGGCAGCGGCTTCGTGCTCACCATGGCGCCGCAGACCATCGACATGCAGTCCACCGGCACCGAGTACTTCAAGCTGGCGCTGAACACCAGGGACATCCTCAGCATCGTCAACATGCAGTACTACAACTCCGGTTCGATGCTCGGCTGCGACGGCAACGTCTACTCCCAGGGCGGCGTGGACTTCCTCACCGCGCTGGCCTGCATCCAGCTCAAGGGCGGCCTCGCGCCGAGCCAGGTCGGCCTGGGCGTGCCCGCCTCGACCAGCGCGGCGGGCAGCGGCTACGTCTCGCCGACCGTCGTCGACAACGCACTGGACTGCCTCGCGAGCGGGACCCACTGCGGTGTCTTCAAGCCCACCGCCACCTGGCCCGGCATCGGTGGCGCGATGACCTGGTCCACCAACTGGGACGCCAAGAACGGCGGTTCCATCGCCTCGACGGTCGGCGGCCACCTCCACGGCATGCCCTGACCGACCGTCGCACCAGCTCCCGCACGTCCTCTCCCCGACGCGCACCCGAGTCAGGGCGAGCGGGTTTCTCCCACCCCCACGGCAACAGGAGAGAACCAGAATGCGCGCAACCAGACGACCGGCTTGGGCGGTGACCTCAGCTGCCGCGATCATGCTGGGCAGCGCCCTGTCGGTGCTGGGCATGGCTCATGCCCAGGCATCCCAGAGCGTGGTGGCCACCCCACTGGCCGCCCCCACCAACACCACCGGTGCGCCCGCCAGTTCGGGAGGCATCAAGGTCGCCTACTACGACCAGTGGGCGGTCTACCAGAACGCGTTCTACCTCAAGAACGTCGACACCACCGGCGAGGCCGGCAAGCTGAACTACCTGCTGTACGACTTCGAGAACATCGACCCCACCAACCTCACCTGCTTCGAGGCCAACTCGGCCGCCTCGCAGGACGAGAACAACCCCAACGCGGGTGACGGGGCCGGCGACTCGTTCGCGGACTACGGCAAGACGTACGCCAACGGCAACAGCGTCGACAACTCCACGGACACCTGGAACCAGCCGATCGCCGGCAACTTCCACCAGCTCCAGGAGCTCAAGGCGAAGTACCCGAACCTCAAGGTGGTGCTGAGCCTGGGCGGTTGGACGTACTCCAAGTACTTCTCGGACGCCGCGGCCACCGACGCCTCGCGCAAGAAGCTGGTCTCGTCCTGCATCGACATGTTCATCAAGGGCAACCTGCCCTCGCAGGGCGGCTACGGCGGTGCGGGCACCGGCAAGGGCATCTTCGACGGCTTCGACATCGACTGGGAGTACCCGGGCGGCGGCGGCCACACCGGCAACCACTCCTCGGCGGCCGACAAGCAGAACTTCACCGCGCTGCTGGCGGAGTTCCGCACCGAGCTGAACGCCCAGGGCGCCACCGACGGCAAGACCTACTCGCTCTCCGCCGCGCTGCCGGCCGGCCAGGACAAGATCAAGTCCGTGGAGACCGACAAGATCGGCCAGTACCTGACCTTCGGCGACCCCATGACCTATGACATGCACGGGGGTTGGGAGCCCACCGGGCCCACCAACCACCAGGCGCCGATCTACGAGAACCCGGCCGACCCCTCCCAGGTGATCGCCCCCGGAACGGCCAAGTACTCGGCCGACGAGGCGATCAAGGCCTACACGGTCGGCGACCCGCAGTACGGCATCCCCGGCGGCTTCCCGGCCAACAAGCTCAACATGGGCGTGCCGTTCTACTACCGCGGCTGGACCGGCGTGCCGGCCGGCGCCAACCACGGGCTCTTCCAGACCGCCACCGGCCCGGCGCCGGGTGCGGCCGACTCGGGCAACGTGGCGGGCACCCGGATGTACAAGGAACTGTCCGGGGTGGTGGACAACGCCGCGGACACCTTCTGGGACCCCCTCTCGCAGGCCGCGTACTTCTACGACGGCACCAACCTCTGGTCCGGTGAGGACAAGCAGTCGATCCAGGCCAAGGCCGACTACCTGCACTGCAACGGCCTCGGCGGCTCGATGATGTTCTCGCTCTACGACCTGGACCCGGCGGCCACGCTCTTCAACGCGGTGGTCACCGACACCAGCGGCTCGGCCTCCAGCTGCCCGGCCCCGTCCCCGAGCCCCAGCTCCTCGCCGACCTCGTCCCCGACGTCCAGCCCGACGTCCTCGCCGACCAGCAGCCCCACCAGCAGCCCGACCACCAGCCCCACCAGTAGTCCCACGACCAGCCCCACCACCAGCCCGACCACCACCGCCTCGCCCACCAACCCGCCCGGCGGGATCGTGGTGAACGGCGGCTTCGAGTCCGGCTCGCTCTCCCCGTGGACCTGTAGCGGAAACCTGGGCTCGGTGGTGAGCAGCCCGGCCCACTCCGGCTCGCACGCCCTGGCGGGTGCTGCCGGCAGCAGCGACGCCGCCCAGTGCTCGCAGGCCGTCACGGTGAAGCCGAACACCACCTACACCCTCTCCGGCTGGGTGCAGGGCAACTACACCTACCTCGGGGTGACCGGTTCCGGCGCCGACACCTCGACCTGGACCTCCGGCCCCGCCTGGTCGCACCTGACGACCAAGTTCACCACCGGCGCCTCGGTCACCTCGGTGACCATCTGGGTGCACGGCTGGTACGGCCAGGGGACCTACTACGCGGACGACTTCAGCGTGAGCTGAGGTGACGTGAGAGCCCGCTGATCCGGCCCCGCGGGCCGGTGGGGCGGGGGCGGAGGCGGTGTCACCCGAAGCGGTGGCACCGCCTCCGGTACTATTGGCGCACGCGTGGCGCATTCCCGGGGGGATCGGGGTTTGTGGGACGCAAGTGTCGGGAAATCGACAAAGCGCTGAAGCAATCTCGCCGGCTTCGGCCCGGCCCGGCAAAGTCGCGCCGGCAAGGTGTACGCGGGTATCGGGTGATGCGACGATGGACCACATGGGGGACGGTGCGCGGCTTCTGACGGGCCGTGGGACCGCGAGCGCCCCTGGGGTATGCCGTAGCACTCGGGGGGAGCGGGAGTCGGCATGAAGCTGATCGGCAGGCACGAGCCCGACGCCGACCCCGCCCGGGACAGCGGCGACGGTCACGGCGACGAGGACGGCTCCGCCGTGCCCGCACAGCGTGGCCGACGGACCGCGCCCGACCGCTCCTACGGACCGGAGAGCCTGGAGCCCGTCCCGGTCCCGCAACTGGGCGGCCGTTACCCGAACCCGGTGGACGGGCCCGCGCGCCCCGCCGCGGTGGAGCGTCCGACCGTCGGACTCTCGGTGCGCCCCGACCCCGGCGTCGCGACGGCCGGCGCGCTGGACCACGAGGGCGCGGGCCTGGACACCGCGAGCTTCGAGAGCGAACTGGCCGCCCGCGAGTGTGCCGCGCTGGAGACCCGCGCCGGCGCCGCCGCCGAGTCCGGCGACCCCAACGCCGCCAGCCTGCTGGGCGCGCTGCTGCTGCGCCGCGGCGACCTGGACGACGCCGAACCGCATCTGCGCAAGGCCGCGGGCGCCGGCCTGCGGGCGGCCGCCAACAACCTCGGGGTGCTGCTGCACCAGCGCGGCCTGCGCGCCGAGGCCGGCCAGTGGTGGCGGGCGGCCGCGGTGGCCGGCAGCGCCCCGGCCGCGCACGCGCTCGGCCTCTACCTGCGCGACCACGGCGAGGAGGAGTCGGCCGAGTACTGGCTGCACTTCGCCGCCGACCAGGGCCACGCGCTGGGGGCCTACGCGCTGGGCGACCTGATGGAGCACCGGCGGGACGTGCGCGCCGAGCGCTGGTTCAAGGCGGCCGCCGACGCCGGCCACCGCGAGGCCGCCTACCCCCTCGCCCGGATGCGCGAGGCGGGCGGCGACAAGGAGAGCGCCGAGACCTGGTACCGCACGGCCGCGGTGCGCAGCCACGCCCGCGCCGCGCTGCGGCTGGGCGTGCTGATCGAGGAGCGCGGCCAGGGCGACCCGCAGCTGCGCGAGGAGGCGGCCCGCTGGTACCGGCAGTCCGCGCAGAACGGCGAGCCGCGGGCGGCCTGCGCGCTGGGCTTCCTGCTGCGCGACGGCGGCGACCTGGTGGCCGCCGCCGAGTGGTGGCAGGAGGCGGCCGAGGCGGGCGACGGCAACGCCGCCAACGCGCTCGGCGCCCTGCACGCCGGCCGCGGTGAGGACGGCGCCGCCGAGCGCTGGTACCGCGCCGCGCTGGACGCCGGCGACCACAACGGCGCCTTCAACCTCGGGCTGCTCTGCGCGGGCGCGGGGCGCGAGGCGCAGGCCGAGCAGTGGTACCGCCGGGCCGCCTACGCCGGGCACCGGGAGGCCTGCAACGCGCTGGCCGTGGTGCTGCTGCAGCGCGGGGACGAGTCCGGCGCCGAGCCCTGGTTCTCCCGGGCCGCCGAGGCCGGCAGCGTGGACGGCGCCTTCAACCTCGGCATCCTGCACGCCGGGCGCGGTGAGCACCAGCAGGCCCAGGAGTGGTACGCGCGGGCCGCGGCCGAGGGTCACGGCGAGGCGGCGCTGCAGCTCGCGGTGGCCAAGGAGCAGCGCGGCGACCTCGGCGCCGCACTCGAGCGCTACCGCCAGGCGGCCGCCGGCGGCTCGGCCGAGGGCGCCTTCCGGCTGGCCTCGCTGCTGGACCGGCGCGGTGACCAGGAGGCCGAGGCCGAGCACTGGTACGCGGTGGCGGCCGACGCCGGGCACAGCCGGGCGCAGGTGCGGATGGGCGTGGCCGCCGCCGAGCGCGGCGCGCTGAAGATCGCGGAGAGCTGGTACCGCCGGGCGGCCGGGAGCGGCAGCCGCAGCGCGGCCTTCAACCTGGGCCTGCTGCTGGCCCGTCAGGAGCACGAGGCGGAGGCGATGATCTGGTACACCCGGGCCGCCGACGCCGGTCACGGCCGGGCCGCGCTGCGCCTGGCCCTGCTCGCGCTGCGGCGCGGTGAGCCGGTGCAGGCCGAGAACTGGTGCCGCCGGGCGACCGACTACGGCCCGGCCGAGGTCGCCGAGCGCGCGGCCCGGCTGCTGGACGCGCTGCACCCGGAACTCAGCGCCTGAGCCGCGGGTCGGACCGGCGGATCGGGACCGGTGGGTCAGGACCGGCCGGTCCCGATCCGCGGGGTGGCCGGACCGGGGCCCGAGCCCTAGCGGCAGGCCGGGCAGAGTCCGCGGTAGGTGATCCGGGCGTCGGAGACGGCGAAGCCGAAGCGCTCCGCCGCCGGCAGCGCGGCGAGCGGGTCCCCGTCCGGGTGCACGTCGCGGATGGTGCCGCAGGCCGAGCAGACCAGGTGGTGGTGCGGCCGGTGCGCGTTGGGGTCGTACCGCTTGGCCCGGCCGTCGGTGCTCACCTCCAGCACCTCGCCCAGCAGGACCAGCTCGCCGAGCGTGTTGTAGACCGTGGCGCGGCTGATCTCGGGCAGCCGGTCCACGGCGCGGGCGTGCACCTCGTCGGCGGTGAGGTGCACGTGGTCGCCGTCGAGGACCTCGGCCACCACGCGCCGCTGCGCGGTGAGTCGCCAGCCCTGCTCGCGCAGCCGTGCCAGGAGATCGCTCATGACGGGAACGATAGCAAGTTCCGAACTTCGGTCGAGTATTGACTTGGATAAAGTCTAAGTTAGGATCGTCCCCAGGAGCGGCTGCGGCCGCGCCGCACCACCCGATGACCGCGGGCCCCGACGATCAGCTGACTGATCGTCGGGGCCCGCACCCATGCCGTGGACGGCTCACACACTCAGGCGGCGCAGCGCCTCCTCGTGCAGGATCCCGTTGGAGGCCACCGCGTCCGCCCCGCCCGGCCCGTCGATGCCGTCCAGGCCGGTGAAGCGCCCGCCGGCCTCCTGCACCACGATGCACGGCGCGGCCATGTCCCACAGGCTCAGCTCCGGCTCGGCGGCGATGTCCACCGAGCCCTCGGCGACCAGCATGTAGGACCAGAAGTCCCCGTAGGCGCGGGTGCGCCAGCAGGCCCGGGTGAGGTCGAGGAACGGGTCGAGGCGGCCGCGCTCCTCCCAGCCGGTCAGCGAGGAGTACGAGAGCGAGGCGTCCTCGATCCGCGAGACCCGGGAGACCGAGATCCGGCCGGCCTTCGCCAACCCCCGTCCCGCGTAGGCGCCCAGGCCCTTGGCGGCCCACCAGCGGCGGTTCAGCGCGGGGGCCGAGACGATGCCGACCACGGGCTGCTCCTCGCCGTCCGGGCCGAGCTCCAGCAGCGCGATCAGGGTGGCCCAGACCGGCACGCCGCGCACGTAGCTCTTGGTGCCGTCGATCGGGTCGATCACCCAGCGCCGCGGCCCGGAGCCGACCAGGCCGAACTCCTCGCCCATCACCGCGTCGCGCGGCCGGGCCCGCTGCAGCACGCTGCGCACCAGTTCCTCGGCGGCCTTGTCGGCGTCGCTGACCGGGGTCAGGTCCGGCTTGGTCTCGACCTTCAGGTCCAGCGCCTTGAAGCGCGCCAGGGTGATGGAGTCGGCCGAGTCGGCGAGGACGTGGGCGAGGCGGAGGTCATCGTGGTAGTCGGCCATGGATCGAACAGTAGCGAGCCGTGCACGATCTCGACAGCTCGGCTCGCGTGCCGGACGCTCAGGAGTCGCCGGTCGAGCGGTAGGAGGGGAAGGAGGTGGTGTCGAGCGTGAAGCCGAAGGGCTCCGGCAGGTGGACCCCGCGGCCGAAGTCGAGCGTGACGGCGTCACCGTAGCTTTCGGCCTTGGGGAAGCGGTGGAGGGTGCACTGGCGCTTGAACGGGTCGATGATCAGGTACAGGGGGATGCCGAACCGGCTGTACACCTCGACCTTGGTCAGGAGATCGGTGGCCCGGGTGCTCTTCGACAGCACCTCGACGACCAACTCGACGTGTTCGGCCTGGTAGGTACCCTCCTGGTCGGCCGGGGCCGATGCCGACAGGGCACAGAGGTCGGGCTGGGGCTCGTCGCCGAACCGAGGGTGTCGGATGGTCTGCTCGGCTACGGTCTCCCAGCTGTCGTACTGCCAGAACTGCTTGAGCAGTGCCGACTGGATCCGCCAGTGCAACGGCTTGCCGGACGGCGTCAAGATGATCTCCCCATTGAGCAGTTCCACCCGGTAGCCCTCGGGGATCTCGATGGAGTCGAGGAAGCGGTGGGCCCGCTCGTCGATCACGGTCATACCGAACCTCCAGAGTCGCTGCTCCCCATGCTGGCACACCTCACTGTTCCCGCGCGGATCAGTGGCCGGAGCCGCTCAGTTGGAGGCCGACCACGCCGGCGATGACCAGGCTGATCGAGACCAGTTTGAGGACCGAGCTGGACTCGTCCATCCAGATCATCCCGTAGATCGCGGTGCCGGCCGCGCCGATGCCGGTCCAGACCGCGTAGGCGCTGCCGACCGGCAGGTGCTTGAGGGAGAGCGTCAGCAGGCCGAAGCTGGCCAGCGCGAAGAGGGCGAAGGCGATGGTGGGGACGAGCCGGGTGAAACCGTGGCTCAGCTTGAGGTTGATCGCGAAGCCGGTCTCCAGCAGGCCGGCGAGGACCACCATGAACCATGCCATCGGCTCGTCTCCCTGGGTCCGGCGGAGCGTCGAGAGGGGGCGCGTGCGGGCGGTGTCGGTCACCCCGACGCTCCTATGATCACCGGCCGGAGGTGATCTCACACCTCCGTGCCGGTCCCACCCGCGCCGGCCGCGGGCCCTCGCCCGGGTCGGTCGCCGGGGTCAGTCGCCCTCGCGGGTCTCCCGGGTGGAGAGCAGCCGGCGCAGCGAGTAGAGCCGGGCCGGTTCGGCGTGGCCCTCGGCCACCCAGGCGTCCAGCGCGCAGTCCTGCTCGTCGTGGCTGCAGGCGCGCGGGCAGTCGACCGTGCCCGGTTCGAGGTCGGGGAAGGCCAGGATCACCCGGGACGGGTCGATGTGGGACAGGCCGAAGGAGCGGAAACCGGGGGTGTCGATCACCCAGCCCGGGTCCAGCGCCTTCTTCGAGCCGGGCTTGGCCCCGGGCGGCGGGGGCAGCCGCAGGGCGAGCGCGGAGACCGTGGTGTGCCGCCCGCGCCCGGTCACCGCGTTGACGTGGCCGGTGGTTCGCTGGTGGGCCGGCACCAGGGCGTTGACCAGGGTGGTCTTGCCGACCCCGGAGTGGCCGATGAAGACCGTGGAGAGCCCGCGCAGGTGCTCGCGGACCGCCTCCGCGCCGGCCGTCTCCAGCTCGTCGCGGCGGGTGACCACGTAGTCGATGCCCAGCGGCGCGTAGGACTCCAGCAGGGCCGCGGCCGGGGCCAGGTCCGACTTGGTGAGCACCAGCAGCGGCTGCATGCCGGCGTCGTAGGCCGCCACCAGGCAGCGGTCGATCAGCCGGGGGCGCGGCTCCGGGTCGGCCAGGGCGATCACGATGGCCAGCTGGTGGGCGTTGGCCACCACGATCCGCTCGTACGGGTCGTCGTCGTCGGCGGTGCGGCGCAGCACCGAGCTGCGCTCCTCCACCCGCACGATCCGCGCCAGGGTGTCCGGCTCGCCGGAGAGGTCGCCGACCAGGTTGACGTTGTCGCCGACGACCACCCCCTTGCGGCCCAGCTCGCGGGCCTTCATGGCGACGACCTCGCGCTCGCGCTTGGTGCCGGCCTCGACCAGGCAGGTCAGCCGGCCGCGGTCGACGGTCAGGATCATCGCGTCGGCGGCGTCCTCGTGCTTGGGGCGGATCCGGGTCCGCGGCCGGGATCCCTTGCGGGCCGGGCGGTTGCGGATGTCGTCCTCGTCGGCGTCCTTGCCGTAGCGGCGCATGCTGCTCGTCTCCCGCTCAGACCTTCGCCGCCGCCGGATCGAGCAGGTCGGCCCACATCCGGGGGAAGTCCGGCAGGGTCTTGGCGGTGGTCGCCACGTTCTCCACCTGCACGCCGGGCACGGCCAGGCCCAGCACCGCGGCGGCGGTGGCCAGCCGGTGGTCCTCGTAGGTGTGGAAGACGCCGCCGTGCAGCGGGCGCGGGCGGATCCGCAGGCCGTCCTCGGTCTCCGAGACGTCGCCGCCCAGGTCGTTGATCTCCCTGGCCAGCGCGGCGAGCCGGTCGGTCTCGTGCAGCCGCAGGTGGGCGATGCCGTACAGGTGCGACTCGGAGTCGGCCAGCGCGGCGACGGCGGCGATCACCGGGGTCAGCTCGCCGACGTCGTGCAGGTCGGCCTCGATGCCGTGCACCGCGCCGCCGCCGGTGAACTCCAGGCCCTCGTCGGTGAAGCGGCAGCTGCCGCCCATCCGGGTGTAGAGCTCGCGCAGCTGGTCGCCGGGCTGGGTGGTGTGCCGGGGCCAGTCCCGGACCGTCACCCGGCCGCCGGTGACCAGCGCGGCGGCGAAGAACGGCGCCGCGTTGGAGAGGTCCGGCTCGACCACCAGGTCGCGGCCGAGCAGCGCCCCGGGGGTGATCCGCCAGACGTCCTTCTCGCCGCCGTCCTCCGGGGCGTCCACCTGCACGCCGGCCTGGCGCAGCATGTCGACGGTCATCCGGATGTGCGGCAGCGAGGGCACCGGGCCGCCGACGTTGCGGATCTCCACGCCCTGGTTGTAGCGGGCGCCGGAGAGCAGCAGGGCGCTGACGAACTGCGAGGAGGACGAGGCGTCCAGCTCGACGGTGCCGCCGTCCAGCGCGCCGGTGCCGTGCACGGTGAGCGGGAACCCGCCGCGCCCGCCGTCCTCGATCCGGGCGCCCAGCGCGCGCAGCGAGTCGATCACGCCGTGCTGCGGACGCTCGTGGCTGCGCGGGTCGCCGTCGAAGTGCACCGGGCCGTCGGCCAGCACGGCCAGCGGCGGCAGGAAGCGCATGACCGTGCCGGCGTTGCCGACGTCCACCCGGGCCGGGCCGCTGAGTCGGCCGGCCGGGATGATCCGCCACGCCTCCCCGCCGCCGGTGCCGCCGGAGGAGTTGTTGACCTGCTCCTCGATGCCCACGCCGAGCGCCCGCAGGCCGTCGGCCATCAGCTGGGAGTCACGGCTGCGCAGCGGCCGGCGCACCCAACCGGGCTCGGACGCCAGGGCGGCCAGGATCAGCGCCCGGTTGGTGACGGACTTGGAACCGGGGATGGTGACGGTCGCGTCGACGGCGGCGGTCGCGACGGGGGCGGGCCACAGGGTCTCGGTCATGCCGCCAGTTTAGGGGTCGGTTCGCCCACCGCCCGCGCCGTGTTCCGAGGGGCGGACGGGCGGGCGGCGCGCCGTCGGCGGTGGTCTCAGCCCAGCAGCCTGCTGCCGCCCACCAGCAGGCAGGCCAGCGCCACCACCAGGAAGAGCGTCACCCAGAGCAGCGGGCTCACCCCGGTGAGCCGGCCCAGCTGGTCGGCGTCCGAGTCGTGCGCCCCGCCCTGGCGGCGCTTGCCCTGCAGCTCGACCACCGGGCGGACCCCGGCCAGCAGCAGGAACCAGACGCCCAGGTAGGCGAAGCCGGCCTGCAGCTGCGGGCCGCCGTACCAGGAGATCGCGAAGAAGGCGGCGCCGGTGACCACCACCGAGAGCAGCCCGAAGGCGTTCCTGATCATGATCAGCATGGCGGCGAGCAGGGCGATCGAGATCCACAGCAGCGCGGTGATGTGGCCGGCGGCCAGCAGCGCGGCGCCGCCCAGACCGAGCAGCGAGGGGGCGGTGTAGCCGGCCGCGGCGGTCAGGATCATGCCCAGGCCGGTCGGCCGCCCCGAGGAGACGGTCAGGCCCGAGGTGTCCGAGTGCAGCCGGATGCCGGCCAGCCGGCGCCCGGTCAGCAGGGCGATCAGGCCGTGGCCGCCCTCGTGCGCGATGGTCACCACGTTGCGGCTCAGCCGCCAGAGCGGGTGCGGCACTATCGCCAGCAGGGCCGCGGCGGCGCAGCCCAGCACCAGCCAGCGCGGCGGGTCGGGCTGGGTGCCCAGGACCCGCTGCCAGACGCCGTCGATGCTGTGGTCCATGGCTTCGTCCTAGCTGCGCGGGTGGATCGGGTGTCGGGGGCCCGGGCCGGGCCGGTGTGGTGGCCGGTCCCGCCGGATGGGAGGGCAGCCTCCCACGGGAGGACCGTGTGAGGGTAGCCGCCGGTTGCACCGGGTGGATGAGAAGGCCCGTCCGGGACGTGGGAGGCTGGCGGCATGTGTGGTCGATTCGCGGCGAGCACGGCGCCCGAGGACATCGTCGAGCTCTTCGGCGTGCGGCAGTGGGACCCGGCCGAGGCGCCGGCGCCGAGCTGGAACGTGGCACCGACCGATCCGGTCCTGGCGGTCGTGCAGCGGGTGCCCAGGGGCGGTCGGGAGCCGGTGCGCCAGCTGCGGCAGCTGCGCTGGGGCCTGGTGCCGGCCTGGTCGAACTCGCCGCAGACCGCGGTGAAGATGATCAACGCGCGGGCCGACACCGTGCACGAGAAGCCGGCCTACCGGCAGGCCTTCGCCTCCCGCCGCTGCCTGCTCCCGGTGGACGGCTACTACGAGTGGCAGACCGTCGAGAGCGGGACCGGGCGGGGCCGGCCGCGCAAGCAGCCGTTCTTCGTCAGCCGGCTGGACGGCGCACCGCTGGCCCTGGCCGGGCTCTACGAGTTCTGGCGCGACCGCAGCCGGCCCGCCGACCACCCCGGTGGCTGGCTGGTGACCTGCACCATCGTGACCACCGAGGCCGAGCCGCTGCTGGCGCCGATCCACGAGCGGATGCCGCTCTACCTCCAGCCGGAGGCCTTCGACGCCTGGCTGGACCCGGCGCTGGACGACGCCGACCACGCGCGCTCGCTGCTGGTGGCGCCCGCGCCGGGCCTGCTCGGGGTCCGGGCGGTCTCCTCGGCGGTCGGCAGCATCCGCAACAACCACCCGGGGCTGACCGCCCCGGCCACCGCCGAGTCCGAGGGAGCGCTCTTCTGATGACCGATCAGCCCGTGCGGGTGGAACGGATCCCGGTGACGACGCCGGTGGGCGAGGCGCGGATCAGCCGCTACCCGGCGCTCGGCCCGCTGCGCTCGGTGCTGGCGCTGGGCCACGGCGCCGGCGGCGGTATCGAGGCGCCCGACCTGGCGGCGCTGGCCGCGGCCCTGCCCGCGTACGGGGTGAGCGTCGCGCTGGTCGAGCAGCCCTGGCGGGTGGCCGGCCGCAGGGTGGCGCCGGCGCCCAAGACGCTGGACGTCGGCTGGCGGCGCCTCGCCGAGCTCCTGGTGGCGCAGGGCGCGCCGCTGGGGGTCGGCGGGCGCAGCGCCGGCGCCCGGGTGGCCTGCCGCACGGGCGCGGCCGACGGGGCGGTGGCGGTGCTGGCGCTGGCCTTCCCGCTGCACCCGCCGGGACGCCCGGAGCGCTCGCGGGCCGAGGAGCTGCTGGGGAGCGGGCTGCCGACGCTGGTGGTGCAGGGCGGCCGGGACACCTTCGGCACCCCGCAGGAGTTCCCGGCGCTGCCGGCCGGGCACGAGCTGACCGAGGTGCCGTACGCCGGGCACGGCTTCGCGGTGCCCAGGTCGGCCCCGCCGCAGGCGCAGGCGCCGCTGGTGCCGATCACCGAGGCGGTCGCGCGCTGGCTGGTGGGGCTGGGGCTGGCCGTGGCGCCGTAGCTCCCGGCCCGGGGCGCCGGCTGGCGGGCGGCGGGGATTCGTGCTCGGTCGGGAATGTCCGCACGACGGGGTGGGTTAACCCCTTCGTCAGCAGTACCGCCGGTGGAAAGGCAGCGCACATGGGTTCGATCGCGTGCCCCGAGCGACCCGAGGAGCGGAGCGCGCAGAGCGCCTACGTCCCATGGTCGGAGTGGCTTGTCGCGGGCGAGAAGCCCGTGAGCCCGATATCCTCGCTTCCGGGGCGGTCCACCGTGGATCGGGCCCGAAACAACGAGGAGGTGGGTCCGGTCGTCGCGACCGAGGACGAGCCGAACCAGGACCTGGGCGGGCCCGACCCCGCAGCCGGGTCCGAGCCGTCGGCCCAGTCGGGGACCGAACCGTCGGGGACCGAGCCGCTGACCGGCGACGAGCTGGCCGAGGCGATCGGTGAGGACACCTTCCGGGTCTCCTCCGACGAGAGCGAGCAGGCCCGCCGGGCGCGCTTCGAGCGCGATGCCCTGGGGTACCTGGACCCGATGTACTCGGCGGCGCTGCGGATGACCCGCAACCCGGCCGATGCCGAGGACCTGCTGCAGGAGGCCTTCGCCAAGGCGTACGCCTCCTTCCACCAGTTCCGTGAGGGCACCAACCTCAAGGCCTGGCTGTACCGCATCCTGACCAACACCTTCATCAACTCGTACCGCAAGAAGCAGCGGGAGCCCCAGCGCACCGCCGCCGAGGAGATCGAGGACTGGCAGCTGGCCCGGGCCGAGTCGCACATGTCGACCGGTCTGCGCTCGGCGGAGACCCAGGCCCTGGACCACCTGCCGGACAGTGACGTGAAGGACGCCCTGCAGGCGATCCCCGAGGAGTTCCGCATCGCGGTCTACCTCGCGGACGTCGAGGGCTTTGCATACAAGGAGATCGCCGACATCATGGGGACCCCCATCGGTACGGTGATGTCCCGGCTGCACCGAGGCCGCCGCCAACTGCGGGGCATGCTGGAGGACTACGCGCGTGAGCGCGGACTGGTCCCGGCCGGCAGCGGGGCTGGGCGCGAGGCGAAAGGCACGGGCTCATGAGCTGCGGAGGTCCGCACGCCACGGACTGCGGCGAGGTGCTTGACCACCTCTACGAGTTCCTCGACAACGAGATGGCCGAGGGCGACTGCGCCAAGCTGCGCCAGCACTTCGAGGAGTGCTCGCCCTGCCTGGAGAAGTACGGCCTCGAACAGGCCATCAAGGCACTGATCAAGCGCTCCTGCGGCTGCGACGACACACCGTCCGACCTGCGGAGCAAGGTGCTGGCCCGGATCGACAGCATCCGGGCGGGCCAGCGCACCGGCGAGCCGCTGCTGGAGGTGGCCGCGGAGAGCGACACCCCCGGCCACGGCGGTGGCCTGCTGGCCGCCGGGCCGGTGGCGGCGACCCCCGCCGAATGACGCGGTACCCGTCGCACCGGTAGGACCTGTCCGACCGAGCGGGCCCCGGAGCACACACCCGTGCTCCGGGGCCCGCCGCGTGTTCCCGGCCGGCCCTGAGCCCGTGCGGGCGGGG
Source organism: Kitasatospora nipponensis (assembly GCF_039528135.1). Taxonomy (NCBI): domain Bacteria; kingdom Bacillati; phylum Actinomycetota; class Actinomycetes; order Kitasatosporales; family Streptomycetaceae; genus Kitasatospora; species Kitasatospora nipponensis. The sequence goes on from NZ_BAAALF010000120.1 coordinate 25,165, forward strand.
CGGTGTGAGGCACCGTCAGCTCGCCGCTTTCACTCGATCGGGTGAGTGTGGGCCCTGCTGGGGCGGGCAATGCGCGAGGACGGGTCTGGGGCGCCGGGCGGAGGCCTATTCTCCTGACGGGCCCAGGACACCGACCTAAGGGCAACCCGCGGCCGCCGGACGGGCCTTGAGGTGGGGAGGCTGGGATCGCTGTCGATCGCGGGAGCCGCATGCTCCCTGACCGGGCACCGGGGCAGCTGCCCGCGGCGGCCCTCGGCTACGTCCTGCTGGTGCTCGGCGCCGGCACCTGCTGCCTGCTGCCGCTGCTGCCGGCCCGCTTCAGCCCGCTGCCGGGGCTGCCCGGCTGGCTCGGCCATCCGGTCGACTGGCCCAAGCTCGCCCTGCTGGCCTTCCTGCACGCCTGTTGGGAGTCGGTGGCCCAGGGCCTGCCCACCCCCTGCCTGCGACTGCTGCGGCGGCTGCGCGACCTGGCCGTGCGCGACCTGGCCGTGCGCGACCCGGCCACCCGCGCGCTGCTCGTGCGCGCGCCGGGCCG